>MNXL01000284.1:7221-18157 GCA_001871755.1 Anaerolineae bacterium CG2_30_64_16 | reverse complement strand
GTCCCAGCCACCTGCCCCACGGCAGCAACACCAAGATCGCGCCCAGCAGTGGTACGAAAGTAATGATGGTGAGAAGTAAGTTGGTCATGAAAAGTCCCTCCGATGGGAATCAGCGTTGGCGATTGGTAGATTGGTAACTTGGTAGATTGGTAACTTGGTAGATTGGTCATAACTCCGTTATTCTTCGGGCTGAACAACCATCGAGCTTTCTTCTTGTTCTTGGGGATAGTACGGCACGTTCATACAGTACCTCGGCGTGGTCCGCCGATTGAGCCAGGGTTTGCGGTGGCTCTACCTCGATGTCGCCAGTCTGAGCATCTATCCGCAGGTCGCCGACCTTGCCGAGGTAGCCGCCGCGCGACAGGGCCAGGTGCACCGGTACACGCCAGGAAAGGCGCTCACCAATGACCAACTCAGGGATGCCCGCATATAATTGAAAACGACGTCGTCACGGAGTCGGAGACCTCCTTGGCGTTGTCGCCACCTCACGCTGACGCTTCTTGTTCGATCCGCTCGACAAGCGCCTCGATCTCCTGAATAAGAGCAGGCAGATTGGGGCGGATGAAACTCATTCCAGGCGCAGGAATACGGTTGTGCTTGATGTCCGGCGGCACGTGCTTGTAAAGAAACAACTCGTAGTCTTCCGGCGTGCGCAGCGGGTTCATGCGGCCACTCGAACCAGGCCGGCCAGGCTTGGCTGGCGTTGCTGTACACGCTGGATCTCGTTGCGATAGTCCGCCTGACGCGTCAACCATGTTCGATACACGCTAGCCCACTCGCCAAAATCTAGAACCCAGCTATCGTCCTCCGGTTCCTCACCGCTCATGTACGCCGCGTAGAAGGTCTCTGAACGGATGCCATACTGGCGCTCGAAGGCCAGCATCTCTTCTTCTAGCGCATGGATGTCAGCGAGAATTTGCCGTAAGTTCATGGTTTGCCTCCGACCCACTCTCCTCTATTCCACCCTGTCGCTGCCATTATCGTACAGAGGCGCTGACAAGGCAAGCGCATCACGGCTCCGAGTTCGGTCCACGTGGCGCGAAGCGTGACAAGACCGACTTTTCCCCTTGTATCCTGCGTGTGTTATGCCTGTAGCCTACCTGTTCAACACAGCCGACAGATAGGCCTGCCACAGACTCATGACCTCATTTGCCCCACCCCGACAACGTAAAGTGGGTGGCGTTGACAGTCTGCTTTTCCTCGGGCACACGCCCAAACCATGCCTTAATCCAGCCCAGACCGTTTGGATCACGAAGCCGCGAACGTCGCGAAGCGGACGAAGCGCGAAGCCCACGAAGCTTCGGCGCCAGCCTGTCAACCAACTCCCTGATTAACATCTCCACCGTTTCAGCGTACCACAGAGCCAACAATAAATCGGTCCGACCGGGTTACCCAGCCCCAGCGACAAGGCAGCCAAGTGTGGCTGCTTTCCTCTTCCAGAGGATAGTCGGGGGTGTTTTATTGTCCTGCTTTCTTCAATTGGTTCCACACCCGCCGCACCAGCGCATCGCTGATCCAGATGTCTTCCCGATCCAGAATCGCCTGAAAGGTAAGCTCGACTTCTGCAAGAGTCATCAGACCATTGCGATAGGCCTGGGCGATCACACCCAGAGTCCCTTTGACCTTGAGACCCAACCTTTGCGCCTCTTCTCTCGCCAACAGGTCATCCAGAAGCACCCAGTCGGGCTGCTCTGCCAGTCCCAACTGGATCACGTGCTTTTCGCCCCATTGCAGCGGCAAGGCTTGCACGGCCTCCGACAGACCGGCATCCTCACTTTCAACTACAACCAGCTCACGGCGAGCGATAGCCATCTGGACAGCGTAAGCGTCGGGCTGCTCCAATTCCAGGCCGCGAACGACTACTTCCTCGTACACTGCGGACGGGATCAGCACAGGGCCGTAAAGCGAGTACAACAGGTGAACCAGCCCCAGCTTGCCGAGCGCCATCAGTGGGCCGGCGTTGGCAATCACCTTCATGCCAGTTCTTCCTGCACCATTCGCTCCGACCAGCGCGGCCTGACGCCGAACGCCCGCGCCTGGCGGATGAAGGTTGGCCTGTCCATCCCGGCCAGTTCTGCCGCCCGCGCCAGGGAAACCAGCCCGCGCGTATAGAGCATAAGCGATTCCTGGATCTTGAACTGGAGTAAGCCCAGGAGCACCAGTTCCTTGAGACGGTCCTGGTATTGGCTGATGGTCTGCGCAAGTTCGTCAGGGAATTCGAGCGTTACTTGACGCATTGGCGCCTCCGTTTTCATCCACTGCATCCTCAAATCTGTATTGACACAGGCCCCATTCCGGTATATCATACGACCAGAATCAACCGGTCCGTCTGGTTTACCCGCCCCCGACGACAAGGTAGCCAGGTGTGGCTGCCTTCCTCTACGAGAGGATAGTCGGGGGTGTTTTATCAGCAGTCTCAGCTAACCGTCTCACCCGCCAACCTCAAGATTCGGCGCTGGACATCCTCCGATATCCACATCCCCGTATTCTCCAGCCGTTCCATGAGTGGGCCGATACTCTCCGTGAAGCCGCGCGATTTGGCTTCCAACAACACGCCCAATGTGCCCATGACGGTCAAGCCAGCAGCCTGGGCGGTGCGTCGCGCCAGACTGTCATCGAGCAGGACAACTCGCTTCGGGTTCTCCAGCGCCAGGGCCATGGTCGCGAGTTCTCCTGCTCCCAGGTCCAACGCCAACCATTCGGATGGCATCGCGCGCGGTTCGACAACCTTGATCCACTCGTAGTGGCGCGGATTTGGAACGTCGTAGCCCCGCCTTTGACCTTCCTTGAGTTCAGACACAACAGCACCTGGGATCCAGATCTCGCCGAATATCTGTTTTAGCCAGTCCTGAACCCCGATGCGATACAGATATAGCAGCGGAGATGTGTTACTGATCGCTTCTGGCATGAGCACGCTCCAGGTCGCACAACTCAGCTTCGAGCGGAAAGACCTTATAACGCTCCAGCGATAGCAAGAACTCGACGCGCGGCACGCCCGCAAGTTCGGCTGCCCGACCGGACGAAAGACGACCTAACTCATACAACTTGACGGCGGCCAACATGCGTAACTCGCGAGCAAAAGACACCGCATCGGTCTTCTCGGCCAGCAATACCCTTTCTGGAATGTTGATTAAAATCTGCTGTACGGTCATCGTTCACCCCCAGCCAACCAGCCCTCAGCCAACCAACCAATCTACCCAATGTCATTAAGTTAAGACCTGACAGGTTTCCCGAAGTAGCGTTTCAAGCCGGATTCGGTCTCATCAGATGTGGATGTATGCTGAAAAGTGACCCCGACAACCTGTCAGGTCTGGGCTAGTTCCCTTATCTTAATGACATTGACCAATCTACCAATTTACCAATCTACCACCTCACTTCGGCAGCAACAAAAACGCCCCCAACAGCACCGACACGCTGACCAGCCCGACCAGCAAGTAGTTCTGCGCCTTGCCGGTCTGAATTCGATCAGCCGCCGGGTAATCTCCACCACCGTTTGTCGACCTTCGGAAGAAATCCCTGTTGACATTCGGTCGGTTCCAGGCTATAATAGAGCCAATCAATAAACCGGTTCGACCGGTTTACCCGCCCCCGATGATAAGGTAGCCAGGCGAGGCTGTCTTCCTCGTACAGAGGATAGTCGGAGGTGTTTTATTGTCGGTTGTCCGCGTTGTTTCTATCTTTCTGCGGCGTGGAATAAACCTTCATCTGAGCCAGGTCGATTACCGCGCCAACCCGCGTCAGGAAATCCACCCCCAGGATGCCATCCAATTCAACCCCGTATTGCATCGCTCCGACTTCGATCTCGAAGTTGTCCAGCCCGAAGTCATCCAGGGCAAGTCGGTCAACCCGTTTCGTGAAGACAAACTCTGTGCCGCCGACGCCGCGCACTCGCCGGATCGTGTCCTGGGGCGTCATTGTCAGACCAACAGTAAGTACCCTGTCCGTCGAGAAGATTGTGCCTGCTGAGCCAGTATCGAGCAGAACCTTCTCAAGACTGACTTGCTGCCCACGGTAACTCAAGACGACTGTAACGTAGGGCAAGCCATCTTCCAGGCGAACCTTCATCCGGCGCTCCGAATTCCTAGCCATGTCCGCTCAGCGATGTCCAACCCTTCACGGCTGGTATGGAGCACGTACAACTCTCGCTTCGGCGCCTCCCGGTGCAGTTGGGCATAATCCTTCAACGCCGCTATCGAATCAGGAAACTCGCTCACGACTGAGAGTTGCTCAACGATGCGCTTGCCCGCGTCAGAATGCGCCTTGATCGCTTCGACCAAGAGCCATTGGTCAGGATAGCGCCGGCGGATTTCCTCCCATTTCATGTCGGCCTCCCTTTCTGGCTACTCACGATTGCTTCCGACATGCGCTCGCTCCAGGTCGCGCAGCTCAGCTTCCAACGGGAACACCTTGTAACGTTTCAGAGACAGCAGGAATTCTACGCGTGACAAGCCGGCCAGCTCGGCTGCCCGACCTGAAGAGAGACGGCCTGACTCAACCAGCTTGACGGCAGCCAACATGCGTAACTCGCGAGCAAAAGATACCGCATCGGTCTTCTCGGCCAGCAATACCCTTTCTGGGATGTTAATCGAAATCTGTTGCATGGTCATCGTTCATCCCCCGGCCAACCAGCCCTCAGCCAACCAACCAATCTACCAATTTACCAATCTACCAATCTACCAATTTACCAATCTACCAATTTACCAATCTACCAATCTACCAATCTACCCCCTCACTTCGGCAGCAACAAAAACGCCCCCAACAACACCGACACGGTCACCAGCCCCACCAGCAGGTAGTTCTGCGCCTTGCCGGTCTGGATTACCCGGACGAAGCCGCCGCACCAGCCGATCACCGCGGCGATGCCGTTCACCGCGCCGTCCACGATGTGGGTGTCGAGCCATCGGCCGGCCTCGGAAATCCCGCGCCAGAGCTTGCCCACGCCGTCCACGATCGGATCGATCACCCAGAGGTCGTCAACCCGGTAGAGCCAGGTCGCCAGCCGTTGCACGGGCCGGATGAAAACGGCATGATAGAACTCGTCGAAGTAGTACTTGTTTTGCAACACCTTGTAGAGCCCGCCCAGAGGCCGCGCCAGGGGGTCAACGAATTGCTGGGGCGACGCCATGTATTCCCCTTCTTCCACTTGGTGGCCGGCAGGCCGCGCTTTCCGATAGACCAGCCAACCCAGGAACAGGCCGCCCAATGCCACTACCAGCGACGTCAGCAGCGGCACGCTGTCGAACGGCAGTTCCTCGACGTGGATCTCCAACGCCTCGGCCAGCCCGCCGATGAAGTGATGGAACGGGTTGGTGGACAGCGCGCCCAGCACCGGGAACTCCCGTGGGATGCCGACCCAGCCGCCCGCCACGGCGAAAACTGCCAGCGCCATCAACGGGACCGTCATCCAGGCGAAGATACTGTCGTGCTCGCTGGCGTGCTCGGCGGCCGCGGTGCGTGGCTTGCCGAAAAAGGTCATCACGATCTGGCGCGCGGTGTAGAAGGCGGTCAGCAACGCGGCCAGCGCCAGGGTGACGAAGACGACCGTGTGGCCGTTGAACGCGTCGGACAGGATTTCGTCCTTGCTCCAGAAGCCCGCGGTGATGATCGGAAAGCCACTCAGCGCCAGGCCGCCGATGATGAAGGTCCAGGCCGTGCGGGGCATCCGGCGGAAGAGGCCGCCCATGTTACGCATGTCGTTGGCATCGAACGATTTCGGATTTCGGATTTCGGATTTCGGATTGTGAGCTGTCGAGTGTGGATCTGCCAATCCGCAATCCGCAATCGGCAATTCGAAATGGTGGTGCCCGTGCTCCATGCCGTGGATCACGCTGCCGGAACCAAGAAACAGCAGCGCTTTGAAGAACGAATGGGTGAGCAGGTGGAAGGTGGCGGCCACATAGGCGCCGATGCCCAGCGCGGCAAACATGTAGCCGAGCTGGGAGATGGTCGAATACGCCAGTACCCGCTTGATGTCGTTCTGGGCCACCGCGATGGTGGCGGCGAAGAGCGCGGTGAACGCGCCGATGAACGCCATGAACTGCAGCGCCGGACCGTGCGGCACGGCCTGCATCAGCGGGAAGGTGCGAATCGCCAGGTAGACGCCCGCCGAGACCATGGTCGCCGCGTGGATCAACGCGGAGACCGGGGTCGGGCCTTCCATGGCGTCGGGCAGCCAGACGTGGAGCGGGAACTGAGCGCTCTTGCCGATGGCGCCGAAGAAGATCAGGATGCCGATCACGGTCGCCCAGGGGGTGACCCCGATCAGGGGCACGTTGACCGTGGTAGTCGCCAGGTGCTCCAGCATCTCGGGCCGGAAGATGTCGGCGAAGCTGAGGGATTTGGTCTGGACGTAGAGCAAGAAGATGCCGGCCAGCATCACCGTGTCACCGATGCGGGTGGTCAGGAACGCCTTCAGCCCGGCCTCTTTCGGGGTGATCTGCTTGGGATCGTCATATTTGCGGGCGAACCAGAAACCGATCAGCAGATAAGAGCAGAGCCCCATGATCTCCCAGAAGATCAGCAGCATGATCAGGTTGTCGGCCAGCACCAGACCGATCATGCCGGTGGCGAAGAGCGCGATGTAGGCGAAGAAGCGGCTGGCCAGCCGGTCCACGTGGCCCGGTTCGGCCGGCGCCCCCCGCTCGTCGTGTTCGCTCTCCGGCTTGCCCACCCCCATGTAGCCCACCGAGTAGACGAAGATCAGGAAGCAGACGAACGGCACCATGATCAGCATGGCCGCGGCCAGCGGATCCACCGCAAAACCGAACGCCTGCCAGGTGCGCCCCGTGGGCAGCCAATCCCGGAACATGCGGAAGGGATGCTCGCCGAAACCCTCGATCCCGAACGTGGTGAACGCGATCGCCCATCCGAGAACCCAGGACAGGCCGACGCCGCCGATGGCCAGGCCCGCGCTGAGCTTTTTGTCCCGATTGGCCCACAGCACAATCAAGGCAAAGGCCAGGAACGGCAGAAAAGGCAGGAGGGCGGTAAGCTTGAAGATTCCTTGCATGGAAGACTCCCGAAGCAGTCGGTAAATAGCAAATGGCTAATGGCTAATGGCTAATGGCAAATAGCAAATGGCAAATAGCAAATGGCAAATGGCAACCATCTTCTGCGATCTGCGATCTGCGGTTTGCGGTTTGCTACCCCTTCATCGTGTCGATCTCTTCGACATTCACCGTGCGGCGCTGGCGGTAGATCGCGATGAACAAAGCCAGGCCCACCGCGGCTTCGGCCGCGGCGACGGTGATCACGAAGATGGCGAACAGTTGGCCGGTCATCTCGCCCACCGCGGTATGCCGCCAGAAGGCGACCAGGTTGATGTTGACCGCGTTCAGCATCAGCTCGACGCCCATCAGCACGCCGACCGCGTTCTTGCGCGCCAGCGCGCCGAACACGCCAATGCAGAAGAGACCAGCGGCGAGGACTAAATACCAGGTCAGTGGAACCATGTTGTGTACTCCTACAGTTGAAACGAGAGCGTAAAACGAAAAACGTAAAGCGCAAACTGCTTCTACATCGTCTCCTACGTTTTACGTTTCACGTTTTGCTCTCATTCCCGTTCGCGCGCGATGATGATTGCCCCCACCATCGCGACCACCAACAGCACCGACGCGACTTCAAACGGCACGACGTACGGGCCGACGAAATCGCTGCCCAGGCGTTGGATGGTGTCCGCTGGCACGTCGCCCGCGGCGACCGGCCAGGTCACGCGGGTGACGATGGCGGCCAGCACGACAAACAGCAGCGCCGCGAACCCACCGACCACGCCCCACTGCTCGTTGAAGCGCGGCTGGCTGGGATCCATCATGTTGCGCGTCAGCATGATGGCGAAGATGACCAGCGTGGCGATCGCACCGACGTAGATCAGGATTTGCGCCACAGCCAGGAACTCGGCATTCAGCAGGATGAAGATGCCCGCGATGCCAAAAAAGGCCAGGATCAGCCACAGCGCGGCGCGCAGCAGGTTGCGGGTAGTGACCACCATGGCCGCCGCGCCAAGGGTGATCAGGGCAAGAAGAGCAAAGATGACTGGTTGCATATCGGTTTTCCTGTTCCTAACCTGGACAAGCCAGAGCCAACCAGGCAAATGCCATCAGTAGATTCTTGTCTGTCGTGCAAGGATTTAACTGGTTAGGCCCTGATGAGTCACTTGCCCAGCCGGCGGATGCGAAATGATCCCGGCTCGATTACGGCAAAGGCGTGCGGCAACTCCGCGATGTGTTGGTTGATCGCAATGGCGACCAGGTTGGCTTTTCGAGTGGACGATAACCCTGCTAGCCTGATGAGGACGATGCCGCCCGCTAGACGACTTTGGCGAAATACTATCTCACCAAAGTCCTTATCCGCTGTCAGCAATAGCGCCGTCTCGTGGTTTGCAGCGTCTAACACCGCGTCGTCGGTGATCCCAGGCTCCATCTCAGTAACGTACCATACACGATAGCCTTCGCGCCGCAGACGGTCAACGATCTGGCGGTCAACGCTCTCGTCAGCCACGAAGTTCATGCCACAGCCTCAGCCAACGGATAAACCACATCGGCCCGCAGAGCCTCGCGCGCAAATGCCAGCGCCGCTTGAATCGCCTCACGAGTCAAGCGGGGATGAGCATCGAGGATCTGTTCAGCCGTTTCACCGGCGGCAAGCTTCTCCAGGATCAGTTCGACAGTGATGCGTGTGCCGACGATGACCGGTTTGCCCATCATCACTTTCGAGTTGGATACGATCAGTTGCCTGCGCATCGTTTCTGCCTCCTACAGTCCGAGAGCGGTTATCTGTCATTCAATCAAAAATATCTCGCACCGAACGGGGGAACACAACCATGTGCAACAGAATACCTGAGACCTACGCCCCCACCAACCCCCGTCGCTCCGCGTGCCGTTTCGCCGCCTGCCCCAGCAGGCTCAACGTGACTGCCAAAACGCCGATGTTACCGGCGAGCATCAGCGCCCACTGCACTCCCGTCGGCACGGGCAGCTTCAACATCACCGCGATCCACAGCAGGTTCGCCAGCGACGCGGGCACCAGCACCTTCCACGCCAGCGCCATCATCTGGTCGATGCGGAACCGGGGCCACGTGCCGCGGATCCACATGATCACAAACACCACGATGATCGTCTTGACGCCGAAATAGAGCGGGCCGAGGGCCGGCGCCACGGAGACGCCCGGGCCGCGCCAGCCACCCAGAAACAGCGTGGTCGTGATGGCCGAGATCGCCAGGAGGTTGCCGTATTCGGCGATGTAGAACCAGCCGAACTTCAGGCCACTGTATTCGGTGAAATAGCCGGCCACGATCTCCGATTCCGCCTCCAGCAAATCGAACGGAGAACGGCCGGTCTCGGCGATGGCGCTGAGCAGATAGACGATGGCGGTGGCGGGCAACACCAGCAAGAACGGCACGGCCTGCGATTCGACGATCTGCCCCATCTTCATCGAGCCGACCAGCAGCACCACCGCGGCGATCGAGAGCACCATCGGCACTTCATAGCTGAGGAGTTGCGCCACGCCGCGGAACGCGCCGACCAGCGCAAACTTGTTGTTAGAGGACCACCCGGCCATCAGAACCGCCACCGTGCTGATGGAGCCGATGGCGATGAGGTAGAGCGCGCCGATGTTGAGGTCCTGGCCGATCATCCCCCGCCCAAACGGGATCACCGCCCAGAGCAAGGCCGCCCCAGCCGCGATCAGCACCGGGGCCAGATTGAACACCGACCGATCAGCGTTATCGGGGATGATGTCTTCCTTGATCAACATCTTGACCGCGTCCGCAATGGCCTGGAAAATGCCAAAGGGGCCGACCCGGTTTGGGCCGAGGCGGTTTTGGATGCGGCCGATCACCTTGCGTTCCATCCAGGTGAGCGTGAGGGTCGCGATCACCGGCATCAGGACCAGGATGATGCCCACGACCAGGTAGTTGACCACGGTCACGGCCCACGGGGGTAGCCCACCGCTGATCCAGGTGGTCCAGGAGTGGGCCAGGTTGATGAAGAAATCGCGAACGTAATCCATCAGGAATCTCCATAATGCCGTAAAACACAAAACGTAAGGCTGCAACCCAACTTACGTTTTACGCATTACGGTTTACGTCTCACTGCCACTCCAGCGCGCCTTTGCGCCAGGCATACAGCAAACCCCCGACCAGGATCGCCACGAAGAGGACCATTTCCACGAGAGCATAAAGCCTCAATCGGTCATAGGCGACGGCCCAGGGAAAGATAAACACCGCTTCCACGTCGAACACCACGAAAATCAAGGCGTAGAGGAAGTACTGGGCTTTGAACTGCACCCAGGTATCGCCAATCGTTTCCACGCCACATTCGTAGGTGGCGTTTTTGATGGGATTGGGTTTCTTGGGGCGGAGCAACCTGGCCAGGAGCAGGCCAATGACAGGGAGCGCGAAGGCAACGATAGCGAAGACACCGATAAACGCGTATTGTGAAGGCACAGCTTACCCTCCTTGGAGCTGCACATCTGCGGGCATCAGATTTGACCGCCAGCCATTCGGGTGTGGATTGTAGCACAAACGGAAATGTAATGCAAAGACGGATGGTCACGGTCTGCCCATCGACGCCGCGCAGACCGCAGCACCCGTGCGGCAGTAGTGCGCTGGCCCGTGTTACGTCAAATCGCAGGGCGATTCTTTTCAACCAAACCAGCGTATGATACAATGCCGGCACTTACGACGCCCCTGCCATCGTCCACGACACCCATCGCGCGGCTTGGTGAGCGTCTTAAAATAATTCCTAACCTGGACAAGCCAGAGCCAACCAGACAAATGCCATCAGAGAATTCTTGTCTATCGTGCAAGGATTTGACTGGTTAGGCCCTTACTTTCTGGGCGATCCTAACCGGGACAAGCCGGAACCAAGAAGGTGAGTATCCTCTCAATAATCCGGGGTGGCTGTGGCCGGTCTCCTGACCGAGCCACGGTGGCTCGGTC
>MNXL01000284.1:0-7211 GCA_001871755.1 Anaerolineae bacterium CG2_30_64_16 | reverse complement strand
CCACAGCGAGCGATTCCCCGAAGAATTGAGAAGATACGAAGGTGACAACCTGATCCACAAAATTCTTGCACAAAAAGCAAGGACCTCGTGGGTTAGGCCCTTATGAGGAGGCTCGCCGCAAGAAGCGAAGATATTTTTGAACGCGACCTCGTGCCGCAACGCAATCGTTCTCAGCTCGCTGACCCGTCTGCGTACCGCATGTGAGGAGTAGTCTATGACTGTCACGCCGCTGCCGCTCTCGCCCGAATTTCTGAGCTGGCAAGATATCGACAAGCTGATCGACTATCTGGCGCCACAACTGCGCGGCCCCTATGACGCTTTGCTGATGATCACGCGCGGCGGGATCGTGCCGGGCGGCCTGATCGCCGAGGCGCTGGACATCCGCCATATCCTGACCGCGGCCGTGGAGTTCCCGGAAGTCAGCCAGGCGCACATGGCGTGGCCCACGTTCCTGCAATTCCCCGCTGACGCCCTGATACGGGACAAACGGGTGCTGGTGGTAGATGACATCTGGGCGAACGGTCGCACGATCAACACGGTCAAGGGCCGCGTGCAGGCGGCCGGTGGAGACCCAGAGGTGGCTGTGGTGCATTACAAGCCGGGCAGCAGCCTGTTCCGTCAGTCCGGCCCGGAATACTACGCGGCCGTCACTGATCGTTTCATTGTGTACCCGTGGGAGGTCCAGCGCGGCCCGAATCGGTTGCAGACGGAGATGCCGCAGCCTAACTGAAAGGGGTGCGTTTCATTTGGGTGTACTCAAAAAATGAGTTATGGCCCCTGGCAGCGGAGCATCCTGAGTAGGCCTGCACGCATTTGGCAGGCCGTATCGAAGGGCTTCGTCGTGAGCTCAGCCGAACGGTGCGAAGCGGTTTTTCGAGCTGGGTGCGCCAGGAAGCACACTGCCACCAACTGAGTTTGAATACATCCGTTTCATTTCAGTTGGAGCGGAATCCTTGCGAAGGTTGGCCAAGGATTTCGAGCGAAAAATACCTGGACCAGTGAGGATCATGCGAGGGAGCAGGCGAAACTGAACCTTCGCAAGGATGGGTTTTTCAGGGAAGGGAGCATTGTATGCCAGGCAAGGGCAGAATGCGGTGGATCCTGCTCGTCCTGTGCGGGCTCCTATGTCTGGCGCCAAGCGCGCCGACGGCAGCCCAGGAATCAGCGTTGGGCTGGCAAGCGTTGGGCGGACCGGGCGGCCGCGTGATGCAGCTCGCGGCCGCGCCGAACGGCGCCGACCTCTACGCCGTCGCCGTGGCAGGGGTTAATCGCCGTGATGACCAGACGCAGTGGCGCGATACGGGCGGCGTCTTCCTAAGTCACGCGCTCTACCGCAGCCGGGACGGCGGTGTGAGCTGGGCGCCAGTCACCAACGATCTGATCCCCGGCGCGATCTCCGCCCTCTATGTGGACCCGGTAACCGGCGACCTGCTGACCGGCCTCCAGGGCGCTGGCGACTACTTCACCCGGCGCTATGGCCTGTGGCGCAGTCGGGATCAGGGCGCGAGCTGGGAGCGCGTGGCGCTGGGAAGCGACAGCCTGAACGTGCTGCGGATCACCCGCGGCGCGGACGGTCGCTATCTCTATCTGGGCGTGACCGAAGCGAGCAAGTATCCATCCAGCTACGTGTATCGCAGCGCCGACGACGGCCTGACGTGGGACCGATTCCTGGCCCTGCGCTACGAGCAGCGGCCGGGCAGCACGATGGTGGACCTGGTCGCGCACCCCACCGACCCCAACCGGTTGTTCATCGCCACCTACGGCGGCGAAGTCTACATTAGCGCCGACGCTGGCGAGACGTGGCGCCTGCCCGGCCAGCCGGAGAACCCACCGTTGTCCGATCCGAGCGGCCCGGCGTGGCTGGTCATCAACCCGGATCACCCGCGCACACTGTTGGTGACTCGCGGCAGGAGCGGCAGTATCCCCGGAGACCTGACAGTTGCGCGCAGCGCGGATGGCGGCACGACCTGGGCCAGGGTGGCGGTCACGGGCTTGCCGGCCCAGGGCGGTGTGCGCAGCCTGGCCGCCTTGGCCGGGGACATCTATCTGCTAAACACTGACATGGGCGCCTTCCGCAGCGCGGACGGCGGCGTCACCTGGCAGCCGTTGGAGGGGCCGCTCAACAGCGGGGGCGTGGCCGAGTTCTGCCCTCTGCCCGGCGCCAGACAGACGGTGCTCGCCGCGACCGGCTACGGGCTGTTCGTCAGTGAGGACGGCGGCGCGCTGTGGCACGCCTTGGGGACCGGCCTCCCGTTCAACAGCAAGCTCGCCGGACTGCTCACCGACCCGCGGCGCCCCGAGCGGATTCTGGCGATCAGCGACAACCAGACGTTGTGGGGGTTGTTGGCGCCCATGGTCCTACGCAGCGTAGACGGTGGGCAGCCCTCGCAGCCGCGGGGATGGACACCCGCGGCGCACGGCCTGCCCGCGGTCGAGCCGACGGCCTGGACCCTCGACCCCGGCAACCCGGATGCGATCCTGCTCGCGTCGTACGAGCACTTCATGCGCAGTGACGACGCGGGTTTGAGCTGGCAGGTGACCCGGCTGGACCTGAGCTCACGGCGGGCGATCGCGGTGGCGCCCACTGACTCCGACATCATCTACCTGGGTGGCCGGCCCGTACTACGCAGCAACGACCGGGGCGCGACCTGGAGCGAGATCCCCATCCTGGCGCCGGGGCAGGAGCGGCAAACGGCCAATGTTGTCGGCCTGATCGTGGATGCCGCGACGCCCGAGCACCTGTGGGCGGGACTGGAGGACGCCGGGGTCTACGAGAGCACGGACGGCGGCCGCACGTGGCGCCAGGCCGGCATGCAGGGGCAGCCGCTGCGCTGGCTGGTCGCCGACGCGGCGGATGGACAGCGGCTCTATGCGGGGGTATCGCAGGGTGGCATCTATCGCTGGGACGGACCAGGCAGCGCTTGGGTCTCGGCGACGGACGGGCTGCCCGATGGGAGCACGGTCCTGGCACTGGCCCCCGATCCGCGCAGCCCGGGGACGCTCTGGGCGGCGCGCGACGGCGGCGGCATCTATCGCAGCACGGATCGCGGCGCGCGCTGGGTCAACTTCGCGGCCGGCGTCGGTGACAACCTGGCGCAAGCGTTGGCAATCGACTACGGCGCCCCAGATGGATTGCTGGCGGGGACAGCAACGGCCGGCGTGTGGGCGTTGCGCGCCAGCCCGGCCCCTGCCCCGGCGCCGACCGCTGTCGACGCGCGCATCGAGGTGGTGTGGCCACACGACTGGGCGCCGGTGACGCAGGCAGAATTCGCCAACATCGGCCTGCGGCTGCTCAGGCCGGCCAGCTTGCAGCAACCGCCCTGTGGCTGGACCCCTCAGGTAACTGTGTGGCAGGCGGTCAACACCAGCCCGGCCGAGCCGTTGGCGTTGGCTACGCAGCGCAGCGTGGATGGCCAGCCTTTCCAGTACTGGGAATTGAACGATGTGGACGTACGCCAGGCCAACGACCCGGCGGGGAAGCTCTATTTCATGGTGCGGGTGGCGGACGTGGACGCAGCCACCAGTGTCTGGGCGCACGGCGCGGACCCGCGCACCTATTTCCCCTATCAGGACGTGCCGAGCGGCCTGGCAATGGGCGCGCTCGATGCGGTGGATGCTCGGATCCAAATCGTCTGGCCCCACGATGCGGCCGGTGTGGGCCGGCCGGTGACCGAGGGCCCACTCGCCAACATCGCGGTGGCCATTTTCAAGCACGGCACCCGGCTCGCGGCGCCCGTCGGGTGGCGGCCCGCCGGCATGACGCTGTACGGGGCCTGGAACCAGGAAGTGGGCCGGCCACTGGCCCGCGAGGCAGTGGCCCAGCAACGCACCGCAGGTGTGATCACCTATCCTGTGTGGGAGTTCGACAACATCTCCGTGGCCCGTGCGACCGACCCCGCCAACAAGCTCTACCTGTGGGTGATGGTAGACGGCGTGGAGACCTATCCCACAATCTGGACGCACGGCGCAGATGCCCGCACCTTCTTCCCGGCCAAGGACGAACCGATCCTGGGGTGTGTGCCATAAAGGGAAAGCACAGAGACAGTGATCAATTTGACAAACTGGCAGGCGATCCTTCTTGGCCTTATCCTGGCCGTGGTCGCAGTCCTGCTGACGATTTGGTGGCGACAACGTAGCTATCGGTGGGCGGTCGTGTTGGTCGTCTGTCTGGCTGCCGCGCCGCTTCTGAGCTGGTGGTCGGGACAGGCGTTTCAGGTGGCTGACTATCGGGCGGGTTGTGACGGCCTGTGTCTCGGCTTTCGCGGCGCGCCGGTGCGCATCTTCCAGGGAGAAACGGCCGGGGGCCAGTTTTTGCCTGGCCTGTTCCTGGTTAACAGCCTGGCCTATCTTGTCCTGTTGCTCATCTGGAGCATGGTGATGCGCGCCGTACTGGCGCAGCGTGACGCCAACCCGCGCCAGCCCCTATGGCTGCAGAGCCTTCTGGGGCTCCTCCTGCTGGTCGGCCCGTTCGCTCTGGCGCCCCTCTATCTGCCCCCGCCGGAGGCGCACGTGCGCGGCGACCCGCAGCGCGTGGCGATCAACGCCCGCCGCGAGGTCTACATGTATGACCAACTGGCGCCGGCGCCCGTGCTCCGGGTGGGCCTGGAGGACGTGCGCCCGCGGCACGATGGCCAGCCTGGGATGCGCGTCTGCCTCCGCATCTACACCTTTTTCTACTGGCCGAACGGCTACATGGTTCTGGACATGACGCCGGAAGGCGTGCACAGCAACGCCGGTGGCGTGATCCCGCGCACCGGCTCCTGTTGGGAATGATCATGTCTACTAATACATCATGGAGAACTACATGCACACACGTAACCGAAACCTGTTACTGATCGCGCTCGGCGCGCTGTTGATCGTCTGCTGTTGTTGCCTGGTTGGAGTGAGCGCAATCAGTTACTTCGCGCTTTGGGGATCGACGCCCACGAACGAGGCGCCGGTGATCGTCGTCACGCGCGTGGCGCTGCCGACCCCGCTGGCCAGGCTGAAGACACCGCAGGCGTCGCCCCAGAGCACCGCCACACCCGCAAGCGGGACGCCGGCAGGCGCGTCCGAGGCCGCCCTGGCCCAAGCCGAGGCGCCCGCGCGCGATCTGCGGGAGCTGGCCTTGCGGCTCAACCCCGACGTAACCGCCATCCCACTGGTGGTCAATCCCACCCCGCCCACCTATCAGGCGGGTGACACGGCCGAGTTCTGGATCTCCAACAGCGACACCCTGGAGAACCAGCAGATCACGGCCGAACTGCGCTACATCACCGATCACGTCTACATGTGGGTCGAGCAGGGGGTACGCCTGGATCAGACCGATCTGGAGCGGGCGGCCGACCGATTTGAGACACAGACCTACCCGACCAATCGCGAGTTCTTCGGGGGCGAGTGGAGTCCGGGTGTGGACAATGACGTGCGCCTGACGATCTTGCATGCCCGAGGACTCGGAGAGAGAGTGGCAGGCTACTATTCGTCGGCCGACGAGTTTTCCCGGCTGATCAATCCCTATTCCAACGAACGCGAGATGTTCTACATCTCGGCCGATTCCGGCAGCGCCAAACCGAACAGTTCCTTTTACAACGGCACCCTGGCGCACGAATTCCAGCACATGATCCATTGGGCCAACGACCGCAACGAGGATTCCTGGGTCAACGAGGGCATGTCGATGCTGGCGGAACATCTGAACAACTTCGATGTGGGGGGGGCCGATCTCGCTTTCACCGACCAGCCCGACACGCAGTTGACCACCTGGTCAGACCCCAGCGAGGGCAATGCCGAGCACTATGGCGCGTCCTACCTGTTCATGGCCTATTTCCTGGATCGGTTCGGCGAGGAACTGACCAAGGCGGTGGTGGCATCGCCGGAGAACGGCATAGCCGGTTTCAACGATGCGTTGGAAAAGGCCGGCCGGCCCGAGCGGTTCGACGACATCTACGCTGATTGGGTGATCGCAAACTACCTCGACCGACCTGAGGCGGATTCGGAAGGGCGTTTTGGTTATACGGAACTGGACCCAGACACCCCACGCATCGATGAGACATATCGGCGGTTCCCGGCGTCTGGCCGCAGCCAGGTCAGCCAATATGGCGCCGACTACATCCGGCTCAAAGGCCAGGGCGACCTGATCATCGAGTTTCAGGGTCAGGAGCAGGTAGGGCTCGTGGATGCGCAACCCAAAGGGGCCTATGCCTGGTGGTCGAATCGCGGAGATGACAGCGACACGACTCTAACTCGCGCATTTGACCTGCGCGGCCTGACTTCGGCAACCCTGACTTTCTCGGCCTGGTACGACATCGAGGAGGGGTGGGACTATACTTACGTGGAGGTATCCACCGACGGCGGGACGCGCTGGCAGATCTTGCCGGCTCGCTTCACCACAGACGAAAACCCCGTGGGCAACGCGTTCGGTGTCGGCTGGACGGGCATGAGCGGCGGCGGCAGTGCGCCCGTCTGGGTGGATGAGCAGGTCGATCTCACGCCGTTCGCCGGCCAGGAGATCCTGCTCCGCTTCGAATCCGTCACCGATGACGCGGTGAACAACCCCGGATTCCTGCTGGACAATATCGCCGTTCCCGAGCTGGGCTTCGCCGATGGCGGTGAAGCCGGACCCGGCGGCTGGGAGGCCGCGGGGTGGGTGCTGACCGATAATCTCTTGCAACAGCGCTGGTTGGTACAGTTGTTGGCGGTCGGTCGCAACCGGGTGACCTTGCAACGCATGACCGTAGGCGCGGACGGCCGCGGCCAACTCCCGTTGGATGGCCTGGGCGACCTGAACGAGGCGGTGCTGGTGATCTCCGCGCTGGCGCCGGTCACGACCGAGCTAGCTCCTTACGAGTACACCATCACCGCGCGCTAGCACGGGTGATGCCAGGCGCCCGCCGAAACGGCATCGCGCCCGCGGCATCGCGCCCGCAGCATCGCGCCCGCGGCATCGCGCCCGCGGCATCGCGCGCACGCGTCATTCCCGCGAAAGCGGGAATCCAGGTGCCTGGACACCCGCCTGCGCGGGTGTGACGCGAGCAACTGACCTGATCTCAGTATAGAAGCGGAAACACACTCGTGACTCATTGGTTCTTCGCCGGCGGCATCGGCATCCTGATGGCGTTGGTCGCGGTCGGCACGGTCCGTTCAGAGAAGCGGAAACACACTCGTGACTCATTGGTTCTTCGCCGGCGGCATCGGCATCCTGATGGCGTTGGTCGCGGTCGGCACGGTCCGTTCAG
>MNXL01000257.1 GCA_001871755.1 Anaerolineae bacterium CG2_30_64_16 | reverse complement strand
AGGAGGCGAAGGCGAGCCCCGAACTGCTCCACGACGCGCCACACCACGCGCCGGTCAAGCGGCTGGATGAGGTGAAGGCGGCGAAGGAGTTGGTGCTGTGCTACAATCCGGGGTGTGGGTGAAAGGGAACGCAGGGAACGTAAGGAACTGAGGGAATCGAGGGAACTCGAGGGATCCAGGGAATCGAGGGACCTGGGGAATTGAGGGAACTCAGGGGACTGCGGGGGCCTCCGGCACGCCAGGTGTTTGCGGGAGACCCTCTTTAAGGTTGCGGGGTATCCTTTCGATTTTTCGGGGAAGGCTGTGGCCGCCTTCGTCCTGAGGCTCAGCCCGAAGGGTTTGCGACCGAGCCACCGTGACGCGGTCACGGACCGCATCGTGAGCGGCTCTTGAGCCTGCCGAATGACGGCCACAGCCCCCGGCCTATTGAGATGATACGTTTCGGCGATCGAAAGAGGTAATCGGCCATGACGACGAGTCCACAGCCTGGCGAAATACCTATTCGTGGCCTGACCACGGCGCAATCCTACGAGCGCGGTCTGGAGTACTATGAATCCGGCGCCGTGAGTGGTCTTCGACAGCGCGGCGATGTCCTGATGGCCGAGGTTGAGGGTCGCAGTTACGAACTGCATCGGGTCACGATCGAGCTGGACGCGGGCGGTGTGGCAAAAACCACCTGTACCTGTCGGAATGACTGGGGCGGCATTTGCAAGCACGCCGTCGCTGTGTTGTTGGCCTACATCCACGGCCAGGATGAGATCAAAGAGGGTGCGGCCATCGACGCCGATGCACTCCGCTGCCAGATCCGCTCTGAGAAGAGCGCTCTCGGTGTGGACAACTCTTACTCCGTGTCTTCCAGTGGTCTGCTGTCAGTGTTGAACGAAAGCTTGTACCAGGCGCGGCAACTTATCAAGGCCGGCGATGGGCACAACGGATTGACGATCCTGCGGCTGTTGGCTGGTGAAACGGTGGACGATTGGTACGGCTATGAACATCAGGGCGTGGCTTTCGAGGGATTCTTCGCGCGTCTGGGCAAGACCCTGGCTGAGGCGATCTTGACCGCCGCTCTGTCCTCGGCCGAGCGCGAGACGTGGGCCGCAGAGATCAAAGCGTGGCAGGTCGAGTTGGACAACTACGGCCTCGAGGGAGTATTCGGCGCGGCCATCGCCGCGGCCGAGCATGGCTGGGATTACGAGCCGTTGCGACGGGCCATGCAGGGCCACACCACCGAGCAAGGCGTTTGGGAGGGGGAAAAGCCGCCGTATGCCGATAACTTGATCGCGGCTTGCCTGAACGTGCTAGAGCGCCAGGGCCGGATCGACGAATACTTGAGCCTGGCGAAGGCTGAGGACCGAACCACATGCTACGTGATCATGTTGGTGAAAGTGGGGCGGCCCGACGAGGCCGTGGACTATGCCATGCGCCACCTGACCCAGGCTGACAAGGCATTTACCCTGGCGCAAGTGCTGCAGGAGCACGATCATTTACAGGCTGCTCTGCAGATCGGTTGGCACGGTCTGTCATTGCATGGGGAGAGATTCGACCTGGCAAGCTGGCTGCGAGATCTCGCGGCCGGGCTGGGTGACAAGGCAATCGCGCTCCAGGCGGCTCGCGCGGCTTTCGAGGCCGCGCCGGGACTGACCGAGTATCAAGCAGTGCAGGAGTTGGCGGGGGATGCGTGGCCGGCTATCAAGCAGGAACTGCTCGATGCGCTGGCGGCCCATCCCTCGGTTCGGGGGCGGATCGCCATCTATCTGTCCGAAGGGCTGGTCGATCAGGCCGTTCAGGTGGTGAACTCACAGCGCTTTGTGGGTTATGACATGTTGAGCAAAGTCGTCGAAGCTGCCTGTCGGTCGCACCCGGGCTGGGTAATCGGCCAGTGTAAGCGCCAGGCAGAGCCCATCATGAATGCCGGCAAGTCGCATGCCTACCATTATGCACTGGATTGGCTTGATCTGGCCCGGCGCGCCTATCTGGCTGCCGGCCGCGAGAGCGAATGGCGGTCCTATGGCCAGAGTCTTATCGGCAAACACCGCCGCAAGAACACCCTCGTGCCCGGCCTGAAGCAACTCTTGGGGGATCGTTCGTTCTAAATAGAGACACCTCAACCCATCGCCACCCCACCATTCCAATTCCCCTGGGCACCCGGCCGCCGGCATCTTCAAGTCCTCGATAGTCGAAGTGTCTGAATCTGCTTATTCGTAGTGGGTCCACAAACGAATGATCTTTACGCTCCTCTCTTCTTTCAGCACCTGATAGACCAGCCGATGGTGGATATTGATCCTTCTCGAATAGGCGCCGGACAGATCACCCACTAGCTTCTCATAAGGTGGCGGCGTCTGATATGGGTTGCTCTCAAGAATCTTGAGGAGCGCAACCGCCTTCTCTTTGAGACCTGCCGCAGCCAGCTTCCTGGCGTCTTTTTGGGCCTGGCGGGTGTAGATCAGCCGCCACCCTACCATTCCAGTTCCTCTGCGCATTCAGCCACAGGTGTTTTCAGGCCTTCGATGATCGATTCGCGCATCCCCGGAACGGCCAGCAGATACAGCGTCTCCTGCACCGCACGCCAATCATCCTCGGATACCAGGACTACATTGTGCCGTTTGCTGGTAATGAGCACAGGTTGATGCGACAGCGCGGTCTCATCGATGAGCCGGTATAGTTTCGCGCGCACATCACTTGCTGATAGTGTGATCATGATCGCCTCCTGTCGGAATAGTACGTGAATTCGTACGTCTTGTCAAGTTCGCTTTGGATTTGACTTTGCTGGCTCGCGCGCGTAGAATGAGCAATCACTCAAAAAATGAGCGATCACACCAAGGATGGAGGTGGCGATGGCTGCGGAAGGGCGGAGCGAGCGCTTCATAAAACGCCGCCAGAATCGGATCGAGCGCCGGCGGCAGGAGATTCTGGCGGCGGCCGCACGCATCTTTGCGGAAAAGGGCTATGCCGCCACGACGACCAGGGAGGTCGCGGCGGCAGCCGACCTGGCCGAGGGCACGCTGTACAACTATTTCGCCAACAAGCGGGAACTGCTGCTGGCCGTTGCCAGCGAAGCCGAAGCGCCCATGGAGGCCGCGGCGATGGCCGCCAGCCAGATCCGGGATCGCGCCGGCCTGGTGACGGTGGTCGAGCAGGCGTTGGATCTGCCCGCGCCGCGGCTGGCGTTCATGCGGACCATGCTGGCCGAAGCATGGGTGGACGATCACATCCTGGAAGAGTTTGCGGTCATTCGCCTGGGGCGCATCCATCGCCGGCTGACGGCGTTTATCACCGAGCGGGTGGCCGACGGCACATTCCGGCAGATTGACCCGGCGCTGACCGCGCAGTTGGTGATCGGGATGTTCGGCGCCGTGCTTCTGCCCACCCTGCGGGGCGCCACGCCGCCGCCAGACGCTGACCAACGCCGCATCCTGGCCGAGTCGATCGTCGGTCTCTTGCTGGACGGCATTCTGACCCGAGGATCCTGATTCTCGACTGGAGTCTCGCGATGTTCAAACGCATCTGGACGGTGATGCAAAAGGAGTTCATCCAGACCTTGCGGGATCAGCGCACCCTGCGCATCCAGATCATGCTGCCGGTGATCCAGCTCATCCTCTTTGGCTACGCCATCACCACGCAGGTCAATCACATCCCGACGATCGTCGCGGATCAAAGCCTGGATGCGGTCAGTCGGGCTTTTGTCGACGCGCTGACGACCTCCGGCTACTTCGACGTGATCGCCGCCGCGACCAGTCAGGCCGAGGTCGTCAGCGCCATCGATGCGGGGCGCGCCCAGGTGGGGGTTGTGATTCCACCGGGCTTTGCCGCGCACGTCGGCCTCGACGATGCGCAGGTCCTGATCCTGGTCGACGGCTCCGACCTGTTCACCTCCCAGTCGGCCTACAACGCGGCCACGGCCATCGCGCAGGCGCATGCGAGCCAGATCGTCGTCCAGCGTTTGCAGCGTAGCGGCCAGGTGCGTCCGGATCAAAGCTGGCTGCCGCTGGACACGCGGGTGCGCATCCTCTACAACCCCGACCTCAAGGATCTGTGGTTTTTGATTCCCGGCATGATCGCGATGTTGCTTCAGATGCAGACTGTCACCCTGACCGCCGCGGCCGTGGTGCGCGAGCGCGAGGTGGGCACCATCGAGCAGTTGCTGGTCACGCCGATCCGGCCGGCCGAGCTGCTGATCGGCAAGATCGCGCCGAACATGGTCATCGCCCTGGTCAACATGCTGACGATCCTCGGGATGGGCGTTTTCTGGTTCCGAGTGCCTTTTCAGGGCAACTTCTGGCTTTTCTTCGCATTGGCATTACTCTACGTGTTTTCCGGCCTGGGGCTGGGGCTGTTGCTCTCCACCGTCTCGCAGAATCAGCGCCAGGTGCAACAACTGAACGGGATGATCATGGTGCTGGGACTGTTGCTGTCGGGTTTTATCTTCCCGCGTTCGGCCATGCCGCCGGTGATCCGCCTGGTCGGCAACATCTTTCCGCTGACCTATTTCATCCCCATCGCGCGCGGCATCGTTACGAAGGGCATCGGCCTCGCCTACCTGCGCAACGAGGTGGCTGCGCTGGCGGCTTATGTGGTGGTGATCATGTTGCTGGCAACCTGGACCTTCCGGCAGAGGTTGGACTGAGATGGGCAAGCGTACCCAGCGCCTGGCCGCGCTGATCCGGAAAGAGACCACGCAACTCCTGCGCGACCGGCGTACGCTGACGATCATCATGACCCTCCCGCTGATCGAGTTGTTCCTGTTTGCGTATGCCGTGCGGCTGACGGTGGATCATCTGCCGACTGTGGTGGCCGACATGAGCATGGACCCGCAAAGCCGATCTTTCGTCAACGCGCTGGTGAACTCCAACTACTTCGACATCACCGGGTACGTGGCGAGCCAGGCTGACGTGGTCCGGGCCATCGACGAAGGCCGCGCCAAGGCCGGCCTGGTGATCCCCCCGGACTTTGCGACCCGGGTCGAACGCGGCAACGCGGAGGCGTTGGTGATCCTCGATGGTTCCGACTCGTTTTCGGTCAGTTCCGGCTACAGCGCGGCCGTCGCCGTGGGGCAAGATCGCGCTCTGGGTTTGGCGGCCGAGCAGGCGCGGCGTCTGGGCATCGAGCTGAAGATCACGCCCATCGTTGCCTCGGTCCAACTGCTCTACAACCCCAGCCTGAACGACTTGATTTTCATCATGCCGGGCCTGGTGGCCATGCTGCTGCAAATCTTGACCGTGCTGACCACCGCTCAGGCCGTGGTGAAGGAGTACGAGCTGGGCACCATCGAAGGGTTGCTGGCGACCCCGGCGCGGCCGCTGGAGCTGGTCGTCGGCAAGCTGGCGCCGAACATGCTGCTCATGCTGGTGAACCTGGGCTTCACAACCCTGGTGGGTGTGTTCTGGTTTGGCGTGCCGTTTCAAGGTGACCCCTGGCTGTTCGCCTGGCTGTCGGTGCTGTTCGTGGCGTCGGGGCTGGCGCTCGGCCTGCTGGTGTCCAGCATCGCTCGCACGCAGAGGGAGGCTCAGCAGGTGAGCGCCATGATTTCGTTGGTCAGCATGTTGCTGACCGGCTTCATTTACCCGCGCGGGCCGATGCCGGCCGCGATTCGCCTGGTGGGCAACCTGATCCCGCTCACCTACTTCATTCGGATTGCGCGGGGGATCATCACCAAGGGGATCGGGCTGAGCTTCATGTGGACCGACGCGGTCGCGCTGGTGATCTACGGCGTGGTGATCCTGGGGTTCGCGGCCATGACGACCAAGAAGCGTTTGGGGTGAGCCGGCCATGAGTGACGCCCAGGGCCAATCGTGGCCCGCCATCGTGGCCCGTGACCTGGTCAAAGAGTACAAGACCGCCGGGGGCGTGCTGTCCTCCGCCCGGCAGCGGGGGCCGGCCGCGGTGGACGGCGTCAGCCTGACCGTGGCCCGCGGCGAGACTTTTGGCTTGATCGGGCCTGACGGCGCGGGCAAGACCACGTTGACGCGCGTCCTGCTCGGCCTGCTGGCCCGCACCGCCGGCGAGAGCCGCGTCTTCGGCTACGACTCGATGACCGAACCGTACGCGATCCGCGAGCGGGTGGGGTACATCGCCCAACGCTTTGCCCTGCCCGCCGACATGACCGTGATGGAGAACTTGCGTTTCTTCGCCGACGTCCAGGGCGTGGGCCGGGCCGACCAGCGCCGGCGCATCCCCGAGCTGCTGGAGTTTGCCGGGCTGACGAAATTCACCAAACTGCTGGCTGGCCGCCTGTCGGGGGGGATGAAGAAGAAGCTGGCGCTGGCGTGCAGCCTGATCCACGAACCGCAGTTGGTGCTGCTGGACGAGCCGACGCTGGGGATTGATCCCGTCAGCCGCCGCGAGTTTTGGAGCCTGCTGGGCAACCTCCGCGCCGAGAAGGGGCTGACCATTTTCGTCTGCACGCCCTACATGGATGAAGCCGAACGGTGTAACCGGGTGGGCCTGCTGTACAACGGGAGACTGGTGACCTGCGACACGCCGGCGGTCATCAAGCAGGCGGCGCCGGGCCACCTGCTGGAATTCACGCCATCCGACTTCGTGCCGGCCCAGCGGTTGGTTGCCGGGCTGGCCGGTGTGCTGGAGCTCCAGACTTACGGCATGATGTTGCACGCCTTTGTGGACGACCCGCTGGCCCGCCGGCCGCAGATCGAGGCCGCGCTGACCGCCCAGGGGATTTTTTGCATCGGCATACGCGAGATCGAGCCGCGCATGGAGGAAGCTTTCATCTCGCTGATCACGCGTGAGGCGCGGAAGGGAATATGAACGCGAAGGGCGATGCCGGCTACGCCGGCTATGCGATCGAAGTGGCCGGATTGACCAAGCGTTTCGGCGGATTCGTTGCGGTGGACGACGTCAGCTTTCAAGTCTCGCCCGGGGAGGTCTACGGCTGGCTGGGGCCCAACGGCGCGGGCAAGACCACCACGATCCGCATGTTGTTGGGGCTGCTGAGGCCGAGCGGGGGCCAGGCGCGCGTGTTGGGCTACGATCCGGCGCGCCAGGCCAAGGCGATGCAGGCGCACGTCGGCTACATGTCACAGCTTTTCACGCTCTACAACGACCTGACCGCCAGCGAGAACATCCGCTTCTACGGCCAGGCATACGGTTTGTCGCGGCATGAACTGCGCCAGCGACAGGCCGAAATCTTGCAGATGGCCGGATTGACCGGCCGGGGCAACACGTTGACCGCGAACCTGTCGGGCGGGTGGAAACAGCGCCTGGCGTTGGGCTGCGCGATCGTGCATCGGCCCCAGGTGGTCTTCCTGGATGAGCCCACTGCGGGCGTCGATCCGATCAGCCGCCGCGACTTCTGGGGGCTGATCTACGCGATGGCCAAGAAGGGTGTGACGGTGATGGTCACGACGCACTACATGGACGAGGCTGAGCTGTGCCAGCGCGTCGGCTTCATCAGCCAGGGCCGGCTGGTGGCGCTCGACACGCCCGCCCGGCTGAAGGAGACGCAGATGCGGGGTCAGGTCCTGGAGATCAGTACTCCCACGCCGGATCGCGCCATGCGTTCGCTGAAAGCTGCCCAGGCCAGCGGCCGGCTGCCGTTAGACGAGGTCGCCCTTTACGGCGCGCAGATTCACGTCGTGGCGTCTTCGGTCGAGGTGTCAAAGGAGTCGGTCGCCGCGTTCCTGCGCGATGCGGGGGTGGAGGTGGCCGCGCTCGCGTGGATCGCGCCGACCCTGGAAGACGTA
>MNXL01000326.1 GCA_001871755.1 Anaerolineae bacterium CG2_30_64_16 | reverse complement strand
CGTGGCTCGGCCAGGAGACCGGCCACAGCGCGATTCCCCCCCAAGAATTGAGAAGATACGTCAATTCGTTGGTTTCCTAATTTGTTGTTGTGTTCTCGGCGAAAAACGCTATACATTCTCGCGGACCACGCGAATGTCCCAGGGTAATACTATACTATATGGTTGTCGCTATCGCTGTCGCTGTCGCTTGCGCTTAGTCTATTCTCAGCACCAACGGCACGTAGTACAGCCGCGGTGTGGGGGTCGGCGTCGCCGTGGCCGTTGGCGTCTCGGTTGCGGTTGCTGTCGGCGTCTCGGTGGGGATGGGTGTTGCCGTCGGCGTCGCCGTTGGCGAGAGCGCGATACCGAAGCTCAGCTCGATCAGACTGCCCGGCGTCACGATCGTCGTGGCTGGATTGCCGGCCGCGGTTGTCACCACATAGCCCAGCGGCAGGCTCGCATACACCTGCCACGTCCCGGGCGCCACGTTACCGAACATGAACCGGCCGTCCTCCCCAGTGGTGACGTTGTCGACGACGGTATCGCCTTGCCTGAGCTGAATGATCTTACCGGGCAGGCCGATCTCGCCCACGTCCTGCTGGCCGTTGCGATCCTGATCCATGAAGACCAGGCCCGCGATTTGTCCGTTCGTGGGTGTCGCCGTGGCCGTGGCCGTCGGCGTGGCCGCGGCCGTCGATGTGGCCGTCGGCGTCTCAGTCGGTGTGGCGGTCGGTGTTGGGGTGGGCGTGTGGGTGGGTGTCGGCGTGACCGTCGGCGTATCGGTGGGCGTGGGTGTCGGGTCGTCGGTGGTGTAGACCAGGATCAACTCCGGCCGCCGGTTGACGTCGGTCTCGGCCGTGCCGAGGCTAATACTGCTCTTGGCGCCCGCTTCAGGGTACACCTCCGGCGCGCTGCGCAGCATGACGCCGTGGTTGCTGGCCGGGTTGGCCAACCAGCCGGCCACCTCGGCCGTGACGTCGAAGCCGTAGCGCACCAGATCCTCTGCCTTCTGGGACAGCTCGCGATAGTCGCTCACCTCCGCTGAGCGGTCGGCCGGCACGCCTTCGGCGCCCGGTTCAGTCCACGAGTTGCCGCTGCTGGCCAGCTCCCAGGTGGCCGTGCTCTCGCTCCAGGATTTGTTCAGCGCGTGGACCTCCACCGGCATGATCTGACCCGCGCTGCCGTTGATATAGGTGGCGCGCACGTTCAGCACCGCGAAGCGCAGATGGGCGTTGGTTGGCACACTGGCCAGGTCGAACCGGAGCAGCGGCTTGTGGATCGGGCTGCTGTCCGTGTGGCGCAGGAGCATAGTGGTGTTGCCCCCGAATGCCGAGGTGGGTTCCCAGGCATCCAGGTAGGTGTCGTCGGCGCCGCTGTAGCCATTGACCCCCTGTCGTAGCCGCAACTGTTGCATGATAGGCGGTTGGTTGCCGGCCGAGATGCGCAGCATGTACGCGCCCTGACTCAGAGAGAAGCGCAGTCTGCCATCTGCGGCCGTAACAAAAAACTGCTCGAAATCCCCCGTGTCCTTGTTGATCCGGTCCACGGTGTAAGGGCCGCTGGTCGGCAATCCCATTCTGGACAAATCAAACGTCAGGTTCACCGTGAGGTTGGTGGGGGGCTGCACGCCACCCGCGCCATAGACGCCGGTCTCCGGCATCAGATTCTCCACGTCCGCCTGGATCACCTTGCCTCGTCGGTCAAGGCTGGCCTTATTCACCCTGACCCAGTGCGCTTCCCGCAGTGTGTCGGCTGAGAGCTCCACCCCCATCCAGAAGTGCGAGCCGCTCCAATCGATCGCGAAGCTGATCTCCTCCGGCACGGAGCCTGCCGGGCGCTGGAATTGCCCGAGCCAGTCCAACGTGTAGTTGGCGTAATCGGCGATGCGGTCGCCGTGGTTCCCAGGGAACCAGACTTGCTCGACGTGATCCGGGTGGTAGCGCTGCGTGCTGCGGTACAGATCATCCGCCAGGTGCGGGGCCACCAGCGTATCGCTTTCCGGGTGCAAGATGAGCAGGGGCAGATGCTTGTAGTTGGCCGCGAAATCGACGGCCGAGCGCCGTTGGAACTCGAACGGGTAGGCTTCGTGGTCGCGCCGCGTCATCACGTAGTGATACGGCTCGCTGTATAGGCCGCATTCCCGCTGGATCGCCACGTTCACGGTCGCCCCATCCGCATAGGTCTGCGCCTCCCACTGCACCAGGTCGGTGGGCGTGCTGTCGGACACCACGGCCGCAAAGAGGTCGGTCCACCTGGCGGCGGTGAGGAGCGCGGTCATGCCACCCATCGAGTGCCCGACCAGGTAGATGCGCGTCGGGTCCACGTTGTAGTGGGCCTGCATGTAGCGGATGACGTCCAGCACGTCCCATTGGGACGCGCGCGCGCCCATGGTCTGGAGCCCGACTCGCAGCCGTGGGTCACCGGTGGCCGGGTCGATGTCGAAGAAGTTGTTGTTGACCTCCCCGTGGTAGTCTGCGGAGGCCAACAACCACCCTCTGGCTTCGGCCGCCTGGCGGTATTCGAGCAACGCGGCCAGACCGTTGCTGTTGTAGCCGTGCGCGGTGATCAGTAACGGGGTCGGGTCGGCAGGGTCATAGCTGCTGGGCGCCATGATGTGGGTCCAGGCGCCCTCGTTCTGGTAGTCCAGCCAGTTGTTGAAGTAACTGCTCGCGATGGTGATCTGTTTATGGCTCGGGCCGTCGATGTCCGGGCCCGCGATCTCGATCTGGACGCGACTGAGGCCCCAGCCCTGATCCGCGTTGGCCGGATCCAGGTTGATCTTGACGGTGTTGGCGCCGGGGACCAGGATGCCGGGGTCAAACTCCCATACCAGCGGCTCCAGGCCCTCGAAGCCGCGACAGAGGGTTTGCCCATTGCGCGTGCCGGTGGCTGTGCCGATCTTCTGGCCGTTGACGTAGATGTTGCGGCCATAGCCGGTCGGCGCGCCGAACTCGTAGGCAACCAGTCTGGCCGACGTCGCGGCGCCGGTCCATGGCAGCTCGACCTGCTGCGTCATTTCGTAGGGGGTGGCGGAGGGCGCCACCAGATAGTCCGGGCCGACCGGCAAACACGGGATCACGGTGGACGAGGCGGCGGTGGTCACCTGGGCCGTCGCATAGACTTGCCAGGGGAAACCCCCACTCAGCAAACTTGCTACCAGGGCCACCAGTCCCACAAGTCCCAGACCTGATGCCACAGGTGTTGACCTGGCTTTGAATCGGAACACGGTTCTCAGCATATACGTTCAGAAAGCCCCCGTTCCCAGATTGATAAGTTCAAAAGACCCGAAGGGTTTCTTGTATCGAGGTCATTTTCACGGTGACACGTTTTCCCAAAAACCCTTCGGGTCTTGAGACAGTCGATCTCTGAAGTAGGCCAATTGCGGACTCACCGCGCCGGCCTTGACCGTGACATACGCGTATTCGGACGTCGCGCCCAGGCGCTCGAAAAACGTCCGCAGCCCATCCCAGCCGAAACCGTAGCCGGAGGACACCGGGCCCGCGATAATCTTTGCGATGGTAAATCCGGCCGCCGCCAGTTCGCGCCGCCAGCGGGAGCGCCGGAAAGCCGCAAATTCCGCCACGTTGCCCTTGGAAACACCGTGGGGTGTAGCCCAGAGCAGCCTGTGCAGGTAGCTGTAGCGCCGCCCCGCCACCTTGGGATTGTTGCCGCTCACGGCGAACGAAGGCGGTTGCGCGCTGATTGGCTGGTCGGCGGGCGCTCCTGGCCGGGGATTGCCCTGGGGGACGGTGTACCGCTCCACCCGGCTGATGACGGCGTTGGGATAGAAGCCGATGATCTGGCATAGCTTCCAGAAGGGCGAAGGCATCACGTGGACGGCGATGCCGTCGTCCCGCAGTACCCGGCGCATCCCCGCCAGTGCGGCCTGGAGATCGGGCAAATGCTCCATCATGTTCGACGAGAAGATCAGGTCGAACTCGCCAGGTTCAAAGTGTGCGCCGACCTGCTCGGCATCGCACATCCGGTGCGTGAGGGTCGGTGTGTTGGCCCGCGCCAGGATTTCGGGATAGTAGTCGGTGACGACCAGGGAGCGAGCATAGCGCGCCAGCAACTGGCTCTGGAACCCGTCGCCGGCCCCCAGCTCCAACCCGCGAGCAAACGCGCCCGCGGGCACGTCCCCGAAGACGATCTCTATTTCCCTGCGGCGTAATTGGTGCAGGTAGGTGTTCCAATCTGGCTTGATCTTCAAGGTTCTCGATTTCCGAATCGGCCGAATGCCGCAATCCCACACAGAGCCCTGCTCCCACGTGCTTGGGAGAACAAGGCTCTGTTCAGTAACATCCGGTGAAGCTCGTTTGTGGTGTGAAGATCAGAGTATAGCACGGGCTTGGAGAGACGGGCAAATGCCCTGGGTTTTTTCGCAATAGCGCAAAACTCACTCTTGTCACCCCTTCGCTTCACTCAAGGCAGGCTTCGCTGGTGTAACGCCGTTACGAGAGATTTGGGGCAGACCCGCTCAGAGCCTGCCCTGAGTGAAGCGAAGGGGTGTCCTGAGCCCGTCGAAGGAATGACAGGCAACAGGTAGTGAGTTTTGCGGTACTGCCTTTTTTTATCCGAGTTCACAGCGTGGACGCTTCAGGTTTTGCGCGCTAATAAAACCCGAAGCGTCTGGCGCTCACCACCTCCCCAACACCAGCGGCACATAATTGTACCTGGTGGATGGGGTCGCTGTCGGGGTCAGGGTCGACGACGCTGTCGGGGTCGGCGTCCTCGTGGCGGTTGGGGTGGGCGTGGGCAGCGTCACCATGGCAAACGGCAGCTCCAATTGGGTGTTTTGCAAGATCACCAGCCACTGCGGGTTGGACGGATAGAGCACCTCCATGCCCGCCGGCACCGTGACCTCGATGGCCCACTGCCCCGGGTCCATGTCCCGGAAGCTGAACCTCCCGTCGCTGTCGGTGCTGACACGCTCATACAGACTGAGCCCTTTCTTGAGTGACACGCTCACGTCCGGCAGGCCGGGTTCGCCCGCACTCTGCACTGTGTCGCGGTTTTGGTCCAGGAAGACGGTGCCGCTGACGATGCGGGTGCCCGGGATGCGTGTTGGGGTTATGGTGGGCGTCGGCGTGAAGGTTGCGGTGGACGTCGGCGTGAGGGTAGGCGTCGGCGATGGGCCGGGCGTGTGGGTGGGTGTGGGGGTGAGCGCCTGGGCGACCGGGAAATCCAGAATGAGCTGCGTGCCGGCCGTGACGTACCAGTTGGTCGGGTTGCTGCCGCCGGTCATCGCAAAGGCAGCGCCCAGTTGGATCTCGGTGATCCAGATCCCCGGTTCCAACCCGGAGAATTCGAAGTAGCCGGTGGAATCCGATTGCATGGCGCCGTGAATGATGCTCCCCTTCAGCAGCCACACGTAGAACTGCATTCCCGGCTCGCCGGGATCCCGCGCGCCGTCACGATCCAGGTCGTTGAATATCCAACCGCCGATGGCGCCGGTGGCCGGTGTGGCGGTCGGGGTCGGGGTCGGCGTCAAGGTAGGAGTTGGCGACGGCGTCGCGGTGGGTGTCGATGTCGGTGTCGGCGTGGAGGTCGGCGTCATAGTCGGCGTGAACGTCGGCGTGGCCGTCGAGGTGAAGGTGGGCGCCGGTGTGGCTGTGGACAAGGTCTCCTGGCCGTTGTAGTGCCAGATCTTGCCACCCCACTCCAGCGCGTACACGTCGTCCATTGCAAAGACGTACACGTCGGTCAGCTCGGTGCTGGCGAACGATTGCAGCGCGGTCCAGTTGACGCCGTCGGTGGTGCGATATACCGCGCCGATACCTACGCAAGCCGTGTCGTCGGCCGGGTCGATGTTCGTACAACCTACAGCCCAACCGTGCTGCGCATCCAACATGCGCACGCGTCGGAACGCGACTTGGGCCGGAATGTTCGTCTGCTGACGCTGCCATGTGAGGCCCTTGTCGGTGGTCACGCGGATCTGGCCGTTCATGCCGGCGGCCCAGCACGTGTTGGCGTCGATGCAGTCGATGCCAAAGTAATCGGCGCCGGTCGAGCCGGTGGTGCGGCGTGTCCAGGTGGCGCCGTCGTCGGCCGAGTAGAGCACGCTATCCGCGCTCGACGCGCTGTAACAGACGCCGGGTACCGGGCAATCGAAGTCCCATTGGCGGGCGCCGAAACCGGTGCTCACCAGGCTAAAGGTGTTGCCATCCGTGGCGCGCGCGATATTGCCGCTGCCGGCGCCCACCAGCACAGTGTCGCCGTTGCCGGTCCACCTGGCAGCGACCAGATAACCCTTCAAACCGGACGCATTGTTGGCATTGGGCCAGGTTGTTCCACCGTCCGTGGTGCGCCGAATCGTGCCCAGCCTGCCAGCGATCCAACACGTAGCCGCATCCTTGCAATCCAGGCCATCCATCCACGAAAAGGTATCTAGCACCTGCGCGCTCCAGGTGATGCCGCCATTGGTGGTCTTGAGCACCGTTGCACCGCCGGTGGCACTCCAATCTGGGCCCGGCCCACCCACGGCATAACCGTTTGCCCGATCGGCGAAGTGGATGTCGCGCCAGTACACGCCGCTGCGCTCGTAAACCTTCTCCCAGCCGTTGACCATGGGGAAGACCACGGTGGGGGTGGGGGATGGCGTGGCCGTCGGCGTACTCGTGGGCGTTGCCGTCGCCGTCGCCGTCGCCGTGCTGGTCGCTGTGGCGGTGCTCGTCGCCGTCGCCGTCGGCGTCGCCGTCGGTGTAGGGGTCTCCGTGGGCGTATTCGTTGGGGTGGGCGTCGCGGTCGGCAGCTCACGCAGCGCGAACGAAACCGTGTGCACAGTATCGCTGATCACTGTCACCGGCGCCGGGTTGCTGGGGCTCAGGAGCACGGTCCCGGCCGGCACGTCGATCTCGACAGCCCATTCACCCGGCGCGATGCTGTAGAAGCCATAATGCCCCCCGGCGTCGGTGGTTGTCTCCGCTTGCACGGTATCCGGTGGCGCCAACAGCCGCACGGGCACACCGGGCTTGCCGGGCTCGCCGACATCTCGGGAGTCGTTTTCGTTGCTGTCCACATATACATCACCAACCACCATGCCCTCGCCCGGGACAAGGGTGGGCGTGGCCGTCAGCGTTGGGGTTTGGGTCGGCGTCGCTGTCTGGGTAGAAGTCGCGGTCGGCGTCGGCGTCGCAGTCGGGGTTTGCGTAGGTGTCGCGGTCGGCGTTTCTGTCGGCGTTGGGGTGTATGTCGGTGTGGGGGTTTCTGTCGGCGTCGACGTCAGCGTCGCCGTGTTGGTTGGGGTCGGGGTGGGCGTCGGCTCGATCGTGCCGTGCCAGATGTTGCCTTCCCAGTCCAGGACATAGATGTCATCCATCCCGAACACCCACAGGTCGGAGATGCCGGCTGGTTTAGCCGCATCGGCTGTCTTCGGTGCGAGGATCGCGTTCCAGTTGTACCCATCGGTCGTCTGCACAATCGTGCCTTGGCCCGATTCTGAGCATTTCTCTTCCAAGAGATTAACATTATCGCAGCCCACGGCATAGCCGTGTTGATTGTCCACCATCTGGACATCCCACAGCATGCTGGTGGTCGGCAGGCCGGTCACGTTGGCACGCGTCCACGAGCTCCCGCCATTGGTCGTATAGATCACCGGATTGAAGGTCCCGGACGTGTCATCGGGGCGCTTCCCCACCAGCCAGCAGGTGTTGGTATCGGTGCAGTTCACACCATAGAAGCGGCCATCCAGGGCAGAACCGACAGACCGCCGGTCCCAACTGGCGCCGTA
>MNXL01000255.1 GCA_001871755.1 Anaerolineae bacterium CG2_30_64_16 | reverse complement strand
ACGTTGGGGTGGGGGACATCGTCAGGGTCGGCGATGGGGTCGGCGTTGTGCCCACGCAGACGGGGATGGACGCCTTGTTGTTGAGTTCGTTGTCTTCGATGATGTTCTGATCACGATCGGTCCAGGCCCAGATCACGTGATCGCAGCCTGGCGTCGTGAAAACGTAGTTGTAGTACGTCATGACGAAGAACTGACCGGCGCCGAGCGAGAAGCATCGAGCCGTGTAGTATGTATCCGGTGTGTTCAGATCGGGTTCGCCGGGCGGGTCAACGTAGAGGTAGGTTTCGATGCATTTTGACGCTGGCGGAACGGCAGACGCGTCGCCGATGTTCTTCGTAACGATCTCGATGGCGACCGGCTGACCCGGGTTCGGATAGGCCGGGGTCATCTTGATGCTCTGGATGATCAGGTCGGGGCCGGGATTGAGCGGGGCCGCCGCCGCGTTCGGCGGCAGCCCCGCAAATGGCGCAGGATTTTGCCCCGCCCGGGTGACTCCCGTGAAGTGCAGGCCCAGGGCCAACAGGCCCGCCCCCAGCAGCAGGCTCAAGAGAATGTTGCGGCGATACGCGCCGGTTTTCACAAGATCACCTCCCCCTCTGCGCTACCCCATCACGCAGTCGTCCCGGCGGGTTAAGAGACACGCCGGGACGAAGAGTGACTCAACTTACTTTTGGATCAGCGGCAACCACAGCGGCTGCCCCACCACGTTTATCACAACTTCAGCCGTCCGGGACTGGCCATTCTGGTTGGTGACCTCTAGCGAGATGGTCACCTGGACCGGACCGGATTGGTCTGGCTTGGCCGGTCCAGCCAGAAGGAAGCTCTTGATGTCCTCCTGGTTACCCAGCGGGCCCTGCTCGGCGGACCACAAGTAGGTAAATGGCCCGTATCCGCCGCCAGTGGTCGACTGCAGGTCAATCAACTGCCCGGCCAGCACGGTGCTGTTGGCGGTGGGGGCATCGATGGTCACATCCGGCGGGTAGTAGTCGGCCGATGCAGGCACGTAGACCGTAGTGTCTGGCCCGACGAGCTCGGCGCCGTTGTATAGGTCGGCTGTGAAGACCCAGGAGGGAATGAGCTCCTTTTGAGGCACGTTCAGGGGCTGCTCATATCCTGGGGAGAAAGTCTGGCCCTTGAGCACAGCGGTGTCCCAGTCCAGCGGAATGGGTATCACTGCTAGCTGGCGATCGGCCAGGAAGGCTTCCCAGGTCTTGGTGTAGGTCTGGGTCGTGATCAGGGCGCCCTCATGCACATCCCGGCTGCCGCCGATCAGGCCGATGGGCAGTTGCTGCGCCGTTGGGCTCCGCAAAGCAGCCGATTCGCCGCCGTAATACAGCTTGGTGACCGAACCCGGTCCGACGGTGGAGCCCTGGATCATGGCGCCATTGGCGGCCCGGACACCGGTTGGCAGCGTGCGGCCGTACGCTACCATGATATCCGTGCCCTGCGTCTGCAGGATCCTTTCGGGAACGGCGGCCATGGCGCCAGCCGATGGCTTGCCGGCCTCGGTCTGCGTATCAGTCTCAAAGTGGGCGGACGTCATATCGACGTTCGCGGCACCGGGCAGCGCCTGGTGGCCGTCCAGGTAGCGGCCGGCCAGGCCGATGGCCGCATCCTCGGTCGGCAGGGTGAGCGGCGCGGCCGGATCCTGGCCCGCCCAGAGCTGGCTGGTATTCTGCAGGACGAACCCGCCGCTGGCGGTGTCGATGGAGAGGGTCAACGTCTGGCCGCCCTGGCTGGCCACGAGGCCACACTCCGTGCCGCCCGGGGGACATTGCGCGGTGCCCTGCAGTCCCAGGGCATTTGCGATACCCTGAGCATAGTCCTCGTCCACGTTGCGCGGGTCCACGACGTAGGTCTGCACCTGCGCCGCGGACAGGGCGTCGGCGTCAACCTGCTTGGCGGGTGGCTTGTAGCAGCGATGGTCTTGCCAGTAGTAGGTGCTGTCAACGACGTCTCCGTAGACTGGACCACCGCGGTTCCAGACTTTGTCGTTAAAGTGCCGCCAATCCTCGGCGATGACGCGGGCGACTACGCTGCTCGGTTGGCTAGAATCACACGCCGAGAACCAGGCCTGGGTCACGGTCTTCGGCGAACGCAGCCAGCCGAATGGCCACAAGTACCAGCCCAGCAGTTGATCTGCCCAGTTGCCGCCATAGTCAGCGCCGTACGATACTGTAATCATGCCGGCGATCAGGTGCGCGCCGTTCATGCATGTTGCCCAGCCCGTACGGTCGGTGAGCGTCAGGCAGGACTTGATCCCGATCCACTCGACGTCCTTGTCCCCCCATGACCAGGCGCAGTCGTTCGGCACCACCCAGGTATCCGTGTGGCCCCAGGGGATCCACATGCCGCCGCTGCCACCGTGATCGTGGAAGAACACGATGTCCACGTCATCGACATAGTTATTCTCGCTGCCGCCCAAAGCGGCCCGTTTCCAGTCTGTTTCCCAGGCTGCGCTATTTCCATAGATGAAGGAGTCTGACCCTGTGTAACCGGCCGCCCGCATCTTGTCGTAGAAGTGCCTCGCCGAGTCCCGTGTATAAGGCAGGTCACTGCCGCCTGCCCCCCAGGGAGGTGCGTCGGCGCTGGGATATTCAGCACCGACGTCCAAGGTCCCGTCATCTGCCCCCGCGAGGCCGGCGGAATCCGACGGACCCGCCGTGGGAAGAGTTGGCCCCGCCTCGGGCACTCCCGCCATCGCTGCGCCGGAGAGCAGCAGCGATACCACGATCACAAGGCCTGGCAGCACTCGCCAGCCTCCCAAGTTACGCGTGTTCATTTTATCCTTCCTCTCACCTGCTGAACCGGCAGGCTGTGCGCATGTACACGGTAGCAATCCATTGAAGTCAAACCGGCAGCCAACGGCGCTGAATTGGCGCCTGCTGCGAAGCTCGATCCCTGCACGCTCCTTCCCCACGGCCGAACGGCCAGGGCCTGTTGCCCATCGGAGACGCCGCCTTGGTGAGCATCTCCTGGCCCTTCACTCCAGCTCTGCCACTGCCCTCTGCATCAACTCGTCGAACTCGGCGGACGGCTGGATCTGCTGCAGCTTCCAGAAAGTCTGGCTGCCCCGCAAGAACGAGGCGCCGTCCTCACAGAAGTAGTCGAAGTCTTCCGCCCTCCCATCCGCAAGCTGGAATCGCAGCCGATACTGCGGGAGACATTCCGCCGGCGGTCCCAGCGGCAAGCGCTGGTCCAGTGTCTTCACCAGTCCCTGGACCGTTGCCGGGTCTGTGATGGCGCCCTGGCGTAACCGGTCCGTCCCCGGCTTGTTGGCCCGTTCGCTGATCTCCACCGTCGTGGTCGATGCCAGGCCGGCTTCTCGGACGACATTGATCCCGCCGAGGCTGGGCTGGCAGGCAGCCAGCATCGCTACGCCGCCCGCGATCAGCAATGCGATCACCATCCACCCCAATCGTGCCAGTTTTCGCATGCTCATCTCCTCATCTACCGCAACATCAGCGGCAGAAACACCTTCTCGGTCGGGCCGGCGCCCGGTATGACCAGCCTCGGCGCCGCGTAATCGTCGGATTTGTCGCGGGCGTAGAACACCACCTGGTACTGCCCTGGCTCCGTGAAGCCGTTCGGATAGGTCGTCGTGTACTTCCCGCTCACGGTTGGATCGGCAGATAGCTGCACCACCGGCACCCCCAGGTTCAGCGTTGTGCCGGAAGGCTCCTGGAACGAGGGCGCGTATACGGCCGCCCACACCGTATCGAGCTTGGCGTTGCCCTCCTGCACCTGGGCAGTGAGCGTCCCGTTCGTGCCGACGATCGTGACGCCCGCACTGGTGATCTGCGGCGGCGACGCGCCGAAGAACTTCGCCACATACCGGGTCTGGGCGACGCTGCCGTCGCTGGCGTTGTACTGGTGGTCGCCGTTGTCGTCCATCCACGGCGATTGGCCGTTCGGGCTGACCGTCACGGCGGACCTGGCCTGGTTGAAGCAGGTCTTCAGATCCTTGCTGGATGCGATGCAGGTGAAGAACGCGTCCGAGAAGTACGCGCCCGACGCCGAGGCATAAGCGTTGTGGTCGCGATCGGTAGAGGTGATGATCACCCGGCCGGCCTTGCTCAGGCTGTCGTGCAGGCCGGGACCCTGCAGGTAGTCGACAAAGCTGCCCGAGTGGCACGCCTCGATCACCACGTTGACCTCGGCCACGCCGCTGGCGTTTTCGAGGTTCGTCAGCATGCCATCCAGGGTATTCGATGCCGTGACGCCCCCGGTGCAGCCGTCAGCGCAGAAGTTCTCGATCAGCCCGTGGTCCATCATGTAAAGGTACAGAGGCTTGTCCGCATCGACCCGCGAAGCGGCCCACGTCTCGATGGCATACTGGATATTGGCTGTCGTCGAGGGCGCAGTCACCTCGCTCACGCCGTCGCCATCCGGATCCTGGGACGACGAGGCCAGGTAACGAATCTGGTCCTCGGTGAACCCGGCGCCGCGGAAGATACGGTAGGCGCGGTTGGCGCTGTTGTCGATGTTGGTCTGCAGCGAATAGTCCTCGTTGTGCCCGGCCACGATGATCACCGCGCCCAGGGTCTGGGCTACCCGCTTCACAGTAACCTCCGTCATTGGGCTCGGGTTGTTGGCGTTGTCGAAAGCCGTGACCTGCATCGTGTTATCGCCCGGCACCAGACCCACGTTCTCGACGTGGAAACTGTGCGAGCTTCCACTGAGACTATAGTCCCAGGACGGATCGCCGCCCGTGGTGGCATTGTACACCTTGACGCGGCTCAGGTTGCTGCCCGAGTCTTGCGCCGTGCCCGAGAACGTCACTGCATTCAGGGTGGTGCTGTAGGTGCCGCTGGGGGCCGGCGCCTGGAGGTCGAGCAGAGGGATGGTCGTGTCGGTGGGGGCCAGCACCCGGCATGAGACCGTTGCTGAGTTATCGCTCTTGTTGTTCGAGTAGTCAATTGCCTTCACCCACAAATCATACCAAGAGCCCGTGTTCAGGCTTGGGATCTCGATATAGGTGTTGCCCTGGCCCGAGACGGGGGGCGCGCCGCTTTGTCCCCCGCCCTGTTGCTGGTAGTGCACTTCGTAGCCGACTACGTCCCATTCTGGGGCCTGGTCCCATTGCAACGCGAGGGTGGTGCCGCTCTTTGCGGCGCAGCGCGGGAACGCCGGCGCCTCGGGCTGTGCTACATCTCCCGAGACAGTCACGTCATAGTTGGTCCCAGCCCCTGCGACGCTCGGATCATGCTGCATCAGCTTGATGTAGTACGTGACACCCGCTGTGCCGTCCCACTCCAGTCGCAGCGACGGCCCGAAGGGGTTATCCTCCCCGTCCAGGGGCGACTGTGTCGCGTTACATATGTTGTATACCAGCACGACCGGATCGGCATTTGCACCCGTATTGGATGCTTCGAGGATGTAGGTCCGCCTGGCCGGCGCCGTGAACTTCACCCAGTCCTGGTCGCCCGGCACGTGGAAGGTGTGCGTCTGGGTCGAGCCATCGATGACGATCGCCTTGGCCGTCGCGCAACTGTTGTCATCCTCGTAGGCGTCCCCTGGCGGACCCGCGGTGGCGGTGGACGTCGCCGTGCGCGTCGGAGTGGCTGTCGCCGTGCCCGTGCGCGTCGGGGTCGGGGTGTTGGTGACCGTGGGCGTCCGCGTTGCTGTGGGCGTGTGGGAGGCGGTTGGGGTCGGGGTGCGCGTGTAGGTAGGCGGTGGTGTGCCCGTGGTTGTGCGCGACGGCGTCAAAGTGCGCGTCGGCGTGGCAGTGGGCGTGCCCTGGCCCGCGCCAACCAGGATACCGGCCTGCACCTGGAAGCTGGCGCTGGCGGCGTCACCGGCCACCCACTGGCCCAGGGTGTCCTGCACCAGGAAGTTGGCGGACTGCCGCGAACCTCCGCCCCCGGTCAGCGCGCTCCACCAGAGGTCGAAGTTGGGTGAGACCTGCGCCCACGCCACGCCGACCAGCGCCAGAACCCCCAAGCATACGCCGCATACGCCCGCGGCCAATGCCGTCCCGATGAATCGGCGCCTCATGTGCGGCTCCTTTGCAAAACGGGCTCAGTAGGTCACCTGGATGCCCTGCACCTTCAACGTGCCGGTACAGGTATCTGCCGTGCAGCCGTAGCAGCGGTATAGCCCAAAGATGACCGAGTCGCCGGGCAGGAGCTTCTCGCCTCTCACCGGCGAAGTGATGGTGTAGCTCTTCTCGCCTGATAGATTTGCCGTCGCCGGCACATCGAGCACTGTGCCACCCACAGCATCCAGGCCCGTGGAGACACTTTCGCCAACCAGGTGCGTCCGGCCAGGGCGCGCCACGCTGATGAAGTTCGGCCGCAGCTCGATGCCGCATCTTGTCGACGCCGTATGCCAGACCAGCCGCACGTTCAGCGGCACGCCGGGCGCATAGTCGGGCGGGATGGTGAAGCCGAAGGCAAAGCTGGAGGAGCTGCCATCGGGCATGTTGATGCCCGCATGCGGGCCATAGCCGCCGGTGAAGGTCGCGCTGCCCTCCAGATAGGCCGCATACGGTTCGAGGGTGAAGAACTTCGGTACCACGTCGCTGGCTAACTTGTCAGCCGTCACAGCCCCGTTAGCGATCTTCGCGGTCGTGACGCTGCTGTTGGCCAGGTCTGCGGTGGCCACACCGCCGTCGGCGAGCTTGGCAGAGGTGACGCTCCCGTCCGCCAGGTCCGCAGTGCCGATCGAGTTGTCCACGATAGTCGCGCCGCTGTGTACATGGTTGCCGGCCGCCACCTGGCCCGCGGCCTCGCCGATCCTCGCTTCGGTCGCCAGGTCTGCGTAGGCCGAGAACCGGTCGGTGGACAGCACGCCCGCGGTGATCGCGGCGGCATCGTGGGTGTGGCTGGCCGCCGCGTAGCTGGCAGGGGGCTGGCCGCCGAACCGATCCGCGTTCGCGGCCAGCTCCGCGGTGCTGGCCGACCTCGCGCTGTCCGCGCGATTGGCATACATCGCGTATGCCACGAAGCTTACCGGCAGCCGCGGCGACGCCTGGGGATCTCCTCCCGCCGTAACGCCCAGCCACAAGGCCTGGCCGTCGAAGCGCGCAGGATCCAGTGGCGTCACATCCCCCAGCAGCGTAGTGAAGAGCCCACCTCTGACCTGCACGTCTTTGCTCTCCGTCCAGAAGGGGGCGCCGCCGGCCGCCACCTCGTAGAGGGCAAAGGCCATCTGGTAGGACCCATCAGGCTTTGCGACGCCAGTGAGCGGATCGGACAGGCGCCCCTGGTAGGTGAGGACGAACGGCGCCGGCGCGGCCGGCCCGCTCGCAGCGGGCGCCTGGCGTGACGCGGTGTCCGCGTTCGTGCTGGCAGCGGCCAGCGCCAACGTGGCGATCAGGACCACCGCTGCCAAACCGACGGCCGGGTGGAAGGCTCGGGTGCTGTGGAACATGGCATAAACCTCCTGATCCTCTGGAGATGCGGGGAATCGCTGATTCGACTGGGTGTTGCGAGCGATGAAAGGACGACGATGATCGGTGGAAGCTACCAATCACACAACATGATTGGCTGCGGATGAGACGGTCGCGAGTTTCGAAGAAGCACTGGCTGTGTGTCCAAACGAAAAAGGACGCTCGCTTGCCCTTCGACACGATGGTGAGCGGGCAGCGTGAGACCATTATACTACCGCACTGCAAGGCAAGTCAAGTACCCGCTGATGAACACCAGGTGTATCCTCTCAATAATCCGGGGTGGCTGTGGCCGGTCTCCTGACCGAGCCACGGTGGCTCGGTCAGG
>MNXL01000128.1 GCA_001871755.1 Anaerolineae bacterium CG2_30_64_16 | reverse complement strand
CGCGCGGCGGGGCTGATAGCGGATCGCCAGGCCGACGCCGCTCTCTTCGGTGTAGTAGGCGGTGGGCAGGCCGCGACGGGTCGCGTCCGTGTATTGGAAGCCGTGCAGGGTGCTGCCGTGGAACAGTTTGTACGTCCCCGCGCGGCCGCCGGTTTCGCCCTGGCTCACCCGCAGCACGCCGTAGAAGCTGCGGTGCGTGTACAGGGCGCCCTGGGCGTTCCAGTTGACGTAAAGGAGCAGGCTCGTGGCCATCAGCGCGACGCCGGCCACCAGCACCAGGTCTGGCGGCCTGGTCGCGCCAATCCCCTGCCGGGAGCGGCCCTTGCCGATAGAGATGCCGAGCAGCAGCAGCCAGCAGGCGAGCAGACCCAGCGGCAGCTCCCAGAAGTCCCGGAAGAGCGCGGGCGCGATCAGGCCGACGAACACGCCGCCCAGCGCACCGCCGGCCGCAACCCACAGGTAGAACGCCGTCAGATGCCGTGGGGGCGGTTTGCGCGCGGCCAGCTCGCCGTGGCAGATCATACAGCAGACGAAGAGGGTCAGCAGATAGACGCCGACCTGCAGGGAGACGGGCCAGGTCACCGGCCGGTAGTAGAAGGCCACGCAGCAGAGCGCGCTCACGGGGAGCAGGGCGATCGCATAGCCGGTGCGGTTGTACCAGCGGCCGTTCGAGAAGCACAGGATGAAGGTGAGGAGATAGACGGCCAGCGGCGCCACCCACAGGAGCGGGGTGATCGAGAGCTCCTGGGTGATCTGGTTGGTGATCGCCAGCAGCATGGTCGAGGCACATGCGGCCAACACGGTCCACAACGAATTGGGAAAGGAACGAATTCCGTGCTCAGGGGGGCACGGCTGCAAACCGACCCCAGCAGAGTTTTCATGCCCACCATCTGCGAAGAATATCTGGCCCGCCCGGAATCTCCTGAAAGCGACGTAGCCGGCGGATGCCGCAAAGAGGACGTATCCCAGGGTCCACAGCCGCGCCTGATCCGCCAGGGCCAGGTTGGGCTCCACCAGGAAGGGATAGGTCAGCAGCCCCAGCAGTGAGCCCACGTTGGACAATACGTACAGCCGGTAGGGGGAGCGACCCGGCGCGTCATCGCTGAACCAGCTTTGCATCAGCGGGCTGTTGGTGCAGAGGAGAAGGAACGGCACGCCGACCGCGGCCGCCAGGGTGCGCAGCAGTCGCCACGTGGGGGCAGCCGGGCTTGTGGGTCGCCAGGCCAGGCCGGGCAGAATCGGTGCGTCCCAGGTCAGCGCGGTGACCACCAGCAGGCCCAGCGAGCCCCCGAGCAACAGGATGTGCACGCGGCCCTGGTCCCGCGGCCGCAACCGGCCGACTAGCCAGAACGCGTACGCATTGCCCGCCAGGAGCAGAAGCTGGAAGAAGAGCATCGCGGTGGACCAGACCACCGGCGTGCTGCCGAACCAGGGCAGGATGTACTTGCTGATCAGCGGCTGGACCTGGAACAGGAGAAAGGCCGAGAGTGTGATGGTCAGCGCGTAGTAGCTTCGAATGGGGCGTTTTGCGGACATCACCGGTTCTCCTGGTCTTGCGGTAGCATCGGCTCGATTATACTGTGTGGGGTGGATTCTGCAAAACAAAAAAAGGCCCCCGGTTCCTCACAGAAACCGGGGGGCGTCTTCCCAATCTTCTATTCTACCAAGTTACCCGTCTAGTACATGCCACCCATGTCAGGGGCCCCAGCCGGGGCCGCTTTTTCCTTTTCCGGGATGTCGGTGATCAGGGCCTCGGTGGTCAGGATCATGGCCGCGATGGAGGCGGCGTTCTCCAGCCCGCCGCGGGTGACCTTGGCCGGGTCGATGATCTGCTTCTCGACCATGTCGCCGTAGTCCTCGGCCATCACATCGAAACCGATCCGCTGGTTATTTTGGGCCTGCTGCCTACGCTTGACGTTCTCGACGACCACAGCGCCGTCGTAGCCGGCGTTCTCGGCCAGCATGCTCATCGGTTCCGGCAGCGCCTTGCGCAGGATCTTGACGCCGGTCAGGATGTCGCCTTCCAGGCCCTTCTCGACCGCGTCTAGCGCTTCGATGGCGTTCAACAATGCCACACCGCCACCCGGCACGATGCCTTCCTCGACGGCCGCGCGGGTCGCGCTCAAGGCGTCCTCGACCCGGTGCTTCTTTTCCTTCAGCTCGACCTCGGTGCCGGCGCCCACGCGGACGATCGCCACACCGCCGGCCAGCCGGGCCAGCCGCTCCTGCAGCTTTTCCTTGTCGTAGTCGCTGGTGGAGGCGTCGATCTCGGCCCGGATCTGCTCGATACGGCCCTTGATCGCCACGGCTTCGCCCTTACCACCGATGATGGTGGTTTCTTCCTTGGTGGCAATGATCTTGTCGGCATGGCCCAGATCGCTGATCAGAGCGGTCTCGACCTTCTTGCCGAGTTCTTCGGTGATGACGGTGCCACCGGTCAGGGCGGCGATGTCAGCCAGCATGGCCTTGCGGCGGTCGCCAAAACCAGGGGCCTTGACTGCGAGACAATTGAACATGCCGCGCAGCTTGTTCAGCACCAGGGTGGCCAGCGCTTCGCCGTCCACGTCCTCGGCGATGATCACGATCTCGCGTTTGCCGAGCTGGACCAACTTCTCCAGGATCGGGACGATGTCGGCGGCCGCGGAGATTTTCTTATCGGTGATCAGGATGTTGGGATTCTCGAGGGAAACTTCCATCACCTCGGGGTTGGTGATGAAGTAAGGGCTGATGTAGCCGCGATCGAACTGCATACCCTCGACGTACTCGGTCTCGAACTGCAGGCCCTTGGCTTCTTCGACGGTGATGACGCCGTCCTTGCCGACCTTCTCCATGACCTCGGCGATCAGATTGCCGATCTCCTGGTCCTGGGCCGAAATGGCGGCCACCGCGGCGATCTCTTCCTTGGTGGTGATGTTGATCGCCTGCGCCTTGATCGCCTCGGAGAGGGCGATCACGCCCTTCTCGATGCCGCGCTTCAGCAGCATGGGGTTGGCCCCGGCGGCTACGTTCTTCAGGCCCTCGTTGACGATGGCCTGGGCCAGCACGGTGGCGGTGGTGGTGCCGTCGCCAGCGATGTCATTGGTCTTGGTGGCGGCTTCCTTCAGCAACTGCGCGCCCATGTTCTGGAACGGCTCTTGGAGCTCGATCTCCTTGGCCACGGTCACGCCGTCGTGCGTGATGGTGGGGGCGCCCCATTTCTTATCCAATGCCACGTTGCGGCCCTTGGGACCGAGAGTGGACTTGACAGCCTCTGCCAGAACGTCCACGCCGACTTTGAGATTGCGGCGGGCTTCTTCGGAGAAAACCAACTGCTTTGCCATGTTCAACTACTCCTCTTGTAGATTAGGGTGATCAACCGTTGATGACTGTGTGCGTTCGTGGGATGGTGAGTGTCCGGGTTGGTTACAGACCCAAGACGCTCAGCCCTCTACGATGGCCAGGATGTCCGATTCGCGCAGGATCAGCACCTTCTTGCCGTCCAACTTGATCTCGGTGCCGGAGTATTTGGCGTAGAGGACGCGATTGCCGACTGCGACCTCCATAGCAACCCGGGCGCCCTTGTCATCGACGCGACCCGGCCCAGCAGCGATCACCTTGCCCTGTTGCGGTTTTTCCTTGGCGGTCTCCGGCAGGATGATCCCACCCGCGGTCACTTCTTCTTGCTCGATGGGTTCGACGACCAGACGATCAGCAAGTGGTTTCAGGTTCATATTCCAACAGCCTCCTTCGGTGTGTGGTAAGTGTCTGGCGAGCCAGACGCATGACCCAGGTTCTTGATTGACGACGTTAGCACTCGCGTGTCAAGAGTGCTAACGGGCCGATTCTACACCAAAGGGGCGAAAGCGTCAAATTTGAGGGGGGATGGTGATTGGATGTTGGGTATCAGGTATTGGGTATTGGGTATTGTCCAACACCCAACCGTCGAGGTTTTCGCGTCGTGCGTTTCGCCGCTCATTATGTCTCACTGCCGCGAACCTGATCTGTCTTGCCACCGTAGTAACTGGGAGCATCGATGAGAAATACGATACAACGTGTCCTATCCAACATACGGCTGCGCAGCGGTGGATCTATCTTGTCAATTGACTGGGTGGTTGTGATGACGGTGGCCATTTTGGCTGCGTAGCGATGGTTGAGCAACTGGAAGAGCTTTTCCCTCGCCCAAGGAGTAGCACTTTCGATACCTAAATCATCTAGCACTAGCAATGGCGCCGACTTGACCTGCTCGAACAGCTTGTCCAGCGTGGTGGCGCTGGTCGGGCTGAAAGTCGCGCGCAGATGGTCGAGCAGGTCTGGAACGACGATGAACATGGGGGCGGGGCGGCCGTTCGCAACCTGGTAATTGGCGATAGCGGCAGCCAAATGGGTTTTGCCGCAGCCGTGCGCGCCTGTGAAAACCAACCACCCCGATGGGTTAACCGCAAAGGCATGCGCGCGATCGAAAGCAGTTTGCAGATTTTTGCGGTGAACTGTTGAAAGCTTTGGTGGCCTCAGATTGAAACTATCGAAAGTCTCATCCCGGTGCAAGGTGAGTGTGCTCAGAGTCGTGCCACCGCGCTCGACCCCGGACTGGCGGAAGTCGGGGGCCAGAATCTCGTAGACCTGGCTCAAGTCTGGGTCGACCAGGCGCGAGGTGATGCGCGGATCCAACTCCTCCAGTCGTTGATTAGAGGTGATCACGGTGGGCAGTCGGCCGTTGTAACGGTGGTTCAGGATCTGGTAGAGTTTCTCCTGCGCCCAAGGGGTGCTGCTGTGAGCGCCCAGATCGTCGAGGATCAACAGAGCGCCCTCACGGATTGCCTCCAGCCGCTGATCAAAGGTGGTGGCGCTGTTGGGTCCATAGGTCGCGCGCAGGTGGTCGAGCAGGTCTGGCACCACGACGAAGAGCGCTGAATGGCCGAGGGCGACGCGGTAGTTGGCGATGGCGGCCGCCAGATGGGTCTTGCCGCTCCCGTAGCCGCCCAGCAGCACCAGCCAGCCCTTAGGGTCTTGGGCGAAGTTGGCGCTCAGGTCATAAGCTGCGCGCAGGTTGAAGCGCACCGCCTCCGACAGGCCCACCCCATCCGGCAGGAAGCTGTCGAAGGTCAGCCGACCAAGCGCGCCCAGATTGCTCACCACGCGGAGGGCGCGGGCCCGCTGCGCGGCGACGCGGGCCTGGGTACAACGGCACGGCATGGCTTTGCTAAAGTCGGGGTGCCCCGGCGGCACGTCGTAGACCAGGAAACCCTTCCCTTTGCAGATGGGACAGGTCACATCCGGCCGGGCAAGATCGGCTGATTCGGTTAGCCCTACTTCCGATCTGTTCGACTGGTCAAATGGTTCGAGAATATCTCCAAGGCGCTTCATGATGAGGTTTGTCCCAATTCAGTTCAGTGTTCGATCAGATCTTCGTACCCTTTGGGAATGTAATAACGTCTTCGAGCTTCGCTGTTCTCTGGAATCTCGTCCCGGGCGTGTCCAGAATCCTTCCCCTCCACGCGCCAGCGCTCCAGGATGCGGAGGACGTAGCGCCAACTGCGCTTGTTGAGCGCGACCGCCTCACGGAAAGCGTCCGCAATCCAGTCGGCGGGGAAGTGCTTCTCCGCGTCTCGCAGCTCCTCGGCGATCATCGGGGTCAGCAGGCCGATGTTTTGCTCATACAGCACGAAGATCGTAGGCCGCTCGACTTGCAGTTGCACATCCTCGGCGATGTCGGCCAGCAGGTCCAACTCACCGCCGCGCAGCTTTTCGAGCAGTTCGCGGCCGTTGGGGCTGTTGACCATGTACCATTCTTCGGTCGCCTCCCCACGGTGGACAGTGACGTGCAGCAGCATACCCCGGGCCATGGCGCGTTCCAGCCCATCGCGCAGCGCGGCTTCGCCGGGCGTGGTCGCCGTGATCAGGCCATCCAGTAACCGGTCGTCGTTCAGCAATTCCTCCAGCCGGGCATAGCGCAGCGCGCCGCGCTTCTTCCCGATCAGCCAAAAGACGTGCAGGGTGACCTTCAGCTCGGTCAGGTTGTCGATCAGCGGCAACAGCTCGCTGAAGAACAGGTTGGGGATCGGTGTCGTGGTCAGTTTGCCGGCCGGGAAACCGGTGAAGCCATACATCTTGTCCTTCATGCGCCGTACTCCAGCGGTTCGCGGGTCAGCTCCAGGTCGGCGAACTTGGTCAATTCTTTGTCGAAATAAAGCGGCACCGTGTCGGTCGGGCCATTGCGGTGTTTGGCAATGATGATGTCCGCGATGTTCTTGCGCTCGGTCTCTTCCTTGACCATGTCCTCGCGATAGATGAACATCACAACGTCGGCGTCTTGTTCCAGGGCACCCGACTCACGCAAATCGGACAAAACCGGCTTGTGATCTGTGCGGGTTTCGACGGCCCGTGAGAGCTGCGACAGGGCGAGCAGCGGCGTTTCCAGCTCGCGCGCCAGGCTTTTCAGTGACCGGCTGATGTAGCTGATCTCCTGAACGCGGTTTTCGTTCCGGCCTTCGCCGCGCATGAGTTGCAGATAGTCCACCACCACCAGGTCCAGCCCGTGCTCGGCCTGCAGCCGGCGGGCTTTGGTGCGCAGCTCCAGCGCGGACATGGCCGGGGTGTCGTCGATGAACAGCAGGGTTTCGGAGAGCTCCCCCGCGGCCTCCATCAGCAACGACCACTCGTGATCATGGATTTCGCCGAGTCGCAACCGCTGCTGGTTGATGCCAGTTTCTGCGGCGAGCAGGCGCTGCACCAACTGCTCGCTGCTCATCTCGAGGCTGAAGAACGCGACCCGTTGGGCGTAGCGCTTGGCCGCGTTGACTGCGATATTCAACGCCAGGCTGGTATTGTGGACCAGCATGTCTTCGGCCACGAAGTTATGAGTTTCCTCGACTGTCAGGTCGTAAACCTGGCGCTCCCCCACGTACTCGATCGATTCAATCGTGTCCCAGAATAGGTCACTCTGGGCAAGATCGGCTAACTCCTCGTCATCGAACCCTTGCGCCAATTCCAACAGTCGATAGCGGTGCGGCGCCCGGCGGCCGACATGGAAGTTGCTGGTGGCCGGATAGCCCAGGCGTTGGTAGACCGCCCTCCACGGAAGCGGGCCTTTGGCTTCCAGAATACGAGGCCAGATTTCCACCGGTATCGTGTCAAGATTAGCCTTGCTCTTGCGAGTCAGGCAGAGTTGGCTGACCCGTTCGGCCTGCTCTTCCTTGGCAAACACACCGATCTCATCCAGGAACTTCTGAACGGGTTGACTTCCTAAGATCTGTAGCTCATAGGCCGGCCGCTGTTGGTCCTGATAGCGTATCTGCCGATGGCGCAACTTTGCCACAATGCCAAAACGCAGGAGCAAGTGCTGGACATCGCGCGCCAGGGCGTAGCTTACGGTGGAGTAGGACACCCTGGGGCCGACCTCCCCAGAAATGTAGAGGCTTCCATCGCAGGCAAAAAGCCGATTGAGGAACAGAGCGATCTGTGGTCGCGTGAGTTCAAAGACCTCAGCCGGAATGCTTTTCGTGTGTGCATCCTTCCCCCACACGTCCATCTCCTGCAACCAAACCGTCAACGGATTCTTGCCGTTCTTGCTGATGGCGGCCAACCCATCAGGGACCAGCGTTGTGGGCTCGATAGCGAGCGCTGCACAAAGACGGTCCAGCAGTTCTGGTTTGGGGACACAATCACCTTTTTGCCAGGTGCAGATTAACGATGGGCTGACTCCCAGGCGGTGGGCTAACTGGCGCATAGGCGCCCCGTAGGTCTGCAGAATAGGTCGCAAACGTACAGCGAACTCCTTGCGGCATTGT
>MNXL01000126.1 GCA_001871755.1 Anaerolineae bacterium CG2_30_64_16 | reverse complement strand
CCCTCTCCCTGTGGGAGAGGGGCTGGGGGAGAGGTCGGGAGAGGGGCTGGGGGAGAGGTTGGTGGGGTTGCACCCGCTCCAGCAAGCCTTCGTGGACGCGGGCGCAGTGCAGTGCGGCTACTGCACCCCCGGCATTCTCATGGCAGCGGCCAACCTGCTCGAAGAGATCCCCCACCCGACCGAAAGCCAGATCAAAGAGGCGCTCACCGGCAACCTCTGTCGCTGCACGGGGTATTACAAGATCATCGAGGCCGTGGAACGCGCCGTAAGATAGCAGCGAGAAGGACCGCTCATGGCCAGAGATGACGCCCTCGATCAGATCACAGCGCAGGTACATGGCGCGGGCGGCAAAAGCCGAGACGTGCCGCGCGACCGTGGAGGGCAGGCGCTCGCCGAGCTGCGCGGCCGGCGCTATATCAACAAGGACAAGGACACCCAGTTCAGCGACGCCTGGGTGTTCGTCAGCGTGCTGCTGACCGGTTTTGGGATGGCGCTGGACAGCCGGTTTCTGTTGGCCGGCGCGCTGGCGTTGCTCGTCATCGCCGCGGTCGGCTGGCTCTGGAACGAGCTGAGCCTGTTCGGCCTGCATTACGAGCGCCGCTTGAGTGAGACCCGCGCGTTCCTGGGCGAAACGGTCGAGCTGACCCTGGAAGTACGAAACCGCAAGTTCTTGCCGATCACCTGGCTGCAGGCGGTCGACATCATTCCCGCAGTCCTGCCGATGGATCAGGCGCAGGCCAGGGTGAACCAGACCACGCACCTGGGGGAATTCACCAGCTTTTGGAGCCTGGGCGCGTTCCAGCGTGTGACGCGGCGCTTCACTGTCCGTTGCACCGAGCGCGGCTATCACGCGTACGGGCCGGTCCGCATGACGACCGGCGACGGCTTCGGGATGTTCAGCCGCACCGGCGCCCTGCCGTTGCGCCAACGCCTGATCGTCTACCCCCGGCTGTACGCCGTGGCCGAGCTGCGTTTGCCCGCCAAGAACCCCTTCGGCGAACGCCTGGCCCGCGAGACGCTGTTCGAGGACCCGCTACGCACAGCGGGCATCCGCGAGTGGCAACCCGCGGATGGCCTGAAGCGGGTGCACTGGAAAGCCACCGCCCGTCACCATCAGATGCTCAGCCGGCTCTACGAGCCCAGCGAAGAGCCGCAGGTTTTGATCTTCCTGAACGTAGCCACCCTCACGCGCCACTGGTTGGGCAATATTCCCGAGTTGTTAGAGCGCGCGGTCAGCGTCGCGGGGAGCCTGGCCGCGCTGGCCGCGGAGCTGCGGCTGCCGGTGGGCCTGATCGCCAACGGCTTTCTGCCGGAAAGCGACCAGCCGTTGCGCCTGTTGCCCGGCCGCAGCCCGGACCAACTGGTGCGCATTCTGGAGCTGCTGGCCGCGATCACCTCATTCGCCACCCGGCCGATCGAGGAGTTACTGATCACCGAAGCGCCACGCCTGCCCTGGGGCGCCACTCTGCTGGTCGTCACCGCCATCGCCCACGACGAGCTGCTGGCCACGCTGGTGGACCTGGCGCGGGCCGGCCGCAAAGTGGTGCTCTTCACCCTGGCCGAGAAGCCGCCCCAGGAGCTGATGCCGGGCATCACCATCTATCACCTGCCCCACCTGGTGGCAGACCTGATCGTGCCGGAGCTGATCCAGACGGCCGATCGGGAGCGCAACGCGCAGAGCCCGATCTATCGGCAGGGGGTGGCGTGATGTTGCTCACCAACCGCCGCGTGAGTCTCGTCTTCTTTTGCCTGGCCGGCATGGAGGTCGCCTGGTTCACCCCCTTCTGGCTCCTGGTCTACCGGCCGGCGCGCGCGTCGGTCGGGTGGGCCTATCTCCTGCTCCTGGCCGCGCTGGTAGCCTGGACGTTGGCCCTGGAACTGCTGAGCCGCACCGACCTGGAACTCGGCCGCTATCACCTGACCGCGCTGGGGCTGATGGCGTTCACCAGCCTGGTGCTGTTGGGGGTGGCGCTCTTCTGGAATCATCCCAGCGGCGACATGCGTTGGCTCGGCCCGGCATTCAATGCCCTTTTCGTCCCGCAATCCGGGCTGCCGCCGGCTCTGGCATTGGTTGGGGGCAATCTGTTCCTGTGGCAGCGGGCGACCGTGGCCACCAGCCGCGATGTGACCTTCTTCGGCGTCGGGGTGAACTTCCGGCTGGGGCTGCTCCTGTTGGTCGTGGGCGGCGGCATCTTCTCCTATGTCAGCGGACAGAACCTGACGTGGCTGCTTTGGATCTACTTCACCCTGGGGCTGCTCGCGGTCGCGATTGCGCGCATCCACGAGAAAGCCGGCGACAGCCAAAGCGCAGGCACGCCGCTGAGCGGCCGCCGCCTGGGAGGACTGCTGGTCGCTGTGGCCGCGACCGTGGGAGGGGTGGCTCTGCTGTCAGGAGGTTATACGGCGCAAGCAATCTGGCGAGCGCTGAGCATCACCGCGCCGGTCTGGCGGCTGTTGCGGATCGTGCTCGTGCGGGTGCTGATCGCGCTCGAATGGCTGCTGGAGCCGATCCTGGAGTGGCTCCTGGCGTGGTTGCAGCGGATCTTCGCGGCCGGCTGGATCGAGTTGGCGCCCCAAAGCCCGATCGTCGGGGCCGCAGAGGCGCAACAGATGCTCACCCAGGAGAATCCCAGCCGTTTCCTGGAGCTGTTGCGCCAGGCCGGCATCGTGCTGGCGATCGGCGCCGGGGTCGTCCTGGGCGTGGCCATCCTGCTGCTCTACCTCGACAAGACGCGGGGCCGCACGGTGCGCGAACAGGCCGAAGAGACCGAGGCGGAAGCCGTGACCTTTGGCAGTGGGATCTTGGGCCGGGGCGCACAGGCGCTGCGCGACATGGCCGGGCTGGTGCGGCGCTTCGGCGTGAGCCGGCAACTGTTGGCCGCGGTCTCCGTCCAGAACATCTACGCCAACCTGTGCCGGCTGGCCCGTCGCCGCGGCTACGGCCGGCGCCCGGCCCAGCCGCCCGACGACTACCTGCCCACCCTGGCGCGGGCGTTCAGCGGTCAAGAGGAGGCGCTGGCCCGCATCACCGCGGCGTACATGCGCGTCCACTATGGCGAGCGGCCGGTCACTTTCGCCGAGCTGGCGCAACTGCGCGCCGACTATCACCAGGTGCGCCGGGCGGAGCGCTCGGAGAGTGCAGAATAGACATTATCGGTCCCGGTTTACCGCGCGGTCGCGCCGCAGTGGCGGTGCAGGCGCTTGCGGGCTCCGCGCCCGTTGGATCACCCGGCGAGATGAGCCCATACTGATCGTCGGAGGTGTCCGGGGCATTGAACCGCGCCAGGGAGTCTTTGCCCGAGCGCAACAGTGACCCGGGCCGGCCATCGCACCCCGTGGGAGATATTCATTGATCGGACAACCCGCACTTCGTTACTACTTGCTGAGCCTGGGCTGCCCCAAGAACACCGTTGACAGCGAAGGTATGACCATGCTGCTGGGCGGGGCCGGCTATCGCGGCACGGCCGTCCCAGAAGAGGCCGACGTGCTGATCGTCAACACCTGCGGCTTTCTGGCCGCGGCCCAAGACGAATCGCTGGCGGCGCTCCGAGAACTGGCGCTCACCAAACGCCGCGGCCAAACCCTGATCGCGGCCGGCTGTATGGCGCAGCGCGCCGGCGCGCGCATCGTGGCCGAGGTACCGGGCGTCGACGGCCTGTTGAGCACCCGGCGTTGGATGGAGATCGTACCGTTGGTGCAGGGGCTGCGCGGCGGCAAGCGTGGGCGGCGCTTCGAGCGCTACACGCTATTGGGTGATCCCGAACGGCCACCCCTCGATCGAACCCCGCGGCCACCCGTGATCGGGGGCAGCGCCTACCTGAAGATCAGCGACGGCTGCAACGCGCCCTGCGCGTTCTGCGCCATCCCGGGCATCAAAGGGAAGCTGCGCAGCCGGCCCCAGGCCGCCATCGTGGCTGAAGCCGCGGCCCTGGTTGCCAGTGGCGCGCAGGAGCTCATCCTGATCGCACAGGATACCACCGATTACGGTCGCGATCTGGGCCAGGCTGACGGGCTGCCGGCGCTGCTGCAAGCGATCCTCGACCGTCTGCCTGAGCTCCGCTGGCTGCGCTTGATGTATGCGTATCCCAGTCACGTCTCCCCACGGCTGATCGACGTCATGGCGAGCGACCCGCGGGTCTGTCACTACCTGGACATCCCGCTGCAACACGGCCACCCGGCCGTCCTGCAGCGGATGTTCCGGCCCAGCAACGTCGATAAGCTGCTCGATACGTTTGCTGCGCTGCGCGCTGCCATGCCCGACATAGCGTTTCGCAGCACCTTCATCGTAGGTTTGCCAGGCGAGACCGAAGAAGAGTTCAACAGCCTGCTGGCGTTCCTCGAACAGATCCAGTTCGACAAGGTTGGCGTGTTCACCTTCAGCCCCGAGCCGGGCACGCCAGCCGCGGCTATGCCCGACCAGATCGCGGCAGCGGTCAAGGCCGCGCGTTACGCGCGGGCGATGGCTCTTCAACAACGCATCTCGCTGGCGCGCAACCAGGCGCAGGTGGGCCGGGTCTTGGATGTGTTGGTGGAGGCGCACGGGGAGCTTGATGAAAACGCGGTTCGGTCAGAGGACTGGCCACAGCAGCAGGGTGACGACTCCCTCCAGCGTCGGGGGGGCGGGGAGACGAAGTCGGTGGCGCTGGCCCGCAGCTACCGCGACGCGCCCGAGGTGGACGGCCTGGTGGTCATCCCAGGGGAGCTGCCGGCCGGTCAGATGGCGCGGGTGCGCATCACCGGCGCGATGGAGTATGATCTGATGGGGGAAAAGGTAACGAGTAACGAGTAATAGTTACTCTTTTTCTAGGCGAGATGTTTGCTGTGGCCGGTGTCCTCACCGAGCCACCTCCAGTTCACTCGATCACCCGATACTCCCCGTCCACGACCTCTCCCTCCACCTCTGCCGAACGCGACGCGCTGGCGCGGTCTGCCAGGTCCGTCCGGTGTTGCTGCACGATCTCAGGGGGGCACAACTGAATGAAGAGCTTCGCCCCCAACGCCAGCAGCACCAAATCATCGATCTGGCCCAGAAACGGGATCACGTCAGGCAGTAAGTCCACGGGCCAGAGCAGGTAGGCGCCGACCAGGCCAGGGATCAGCAGTTTGGTCGCCGTCGCCACGCGCGCGTCCCTGAGCAGCCGCCACACCAGCCGCCCGTTGCGGACCAGTTCAACCAGCAGGCTCGCCTGGTTTTGCCGCGGGGTTGTTTCCCTCTGTTGGCTTTTCATATCACTATCTCTCTCTGATACAAGATAATAGCGCCAGCGCCCGGTCCTGTCAAGGCGCAGTGTGCGCCGCCCGTGATCAACTCCGTAATGTTTGGGAATGGACCGATTCGTGGTACGATAAGGAAAAGAGAGTCCGTATCCATGCGCACCTTGCTCCCCAGCCTCAACGACCACTCCCTCGCGATGCTGCGAGGCATCGCCGAGCTGCGCGGGGTCGACCTGACCACCAACGTCCGGTCTGACGCGGCCGCGCAGTTGGCCGCGCAGTTGGCCGAGCCCGCGGTCACTGAAACAGCCCTGGCGAGCTGTTCCCCCGCGGCGCTAGACGCCTGGCGTGGCCTGGCCGCGGCCGGCGGCCGGATGAAGACCCCCGTGTTCACCCGTCGGTTCGGCGTAATCCGGCCGGTTGGCCCAGGCAAACTCGAACGCGAGCAGCTCTGGCGCTCCCCCGATAGCCCGGTCGAGGAGCTGTGGTATCGCGGCCTGATCTTCCGGGCGTTCGCGGACCTGGGGGAGGGGCCGGCCGAGTACATCTACATCCCGGACGATCTGTTGCCGCCACCTGCGCCCTCCACGCCAGCGGCCACGGCCCCCCGACCGCCCTCCCTGGCTCCGACGCAGCCCCCGGCCCGCGTGCGGCAGACGTTCAACACGCTGGCCGTCGACCTGTGCGGGCTTCTGGCCGCGATCCGGGAGACGCCGCCGCGCGTGGACAGGGCTGGCCAGTTGCAGCCGGCGGATCGCGAGCGCCTTCAGGACGGCTTGTTGATTCAGGACGCAGCCCGATTCGTTCTGATGATTACCCTGGCGCGGGAACGTGGCTGGCTGACCACGGCCGGCGGGCGGCTGACCGTCGAGGCCGCGGCTTCGACCGCGTGGCTGCGGACGATGCCGTGGGAGGGGATCAGCGCGTTGTTTGTCGCGTGGCGGGACAGCACAGACCTGGCGGCCGGCGGGTCCGGCTGGAACGATCTACGCCACATCCCCGCGTTACAGGTCGAGGGGGTCTGGCGCAACGATCCCTTGCTCGCCCGCCGCGCGATCTTGGGTCTTCTGCATGGGCTGCCCGCGGACGACTGGTACGCTATCGCCGATCTGGTGGCGTGGGTCAAGGTGGCCAACCCCGACTTCCAGCGGCCGGACGGCAATTACACTGGCTGGTATCTGCGCGAAAGGGCAAGCGACCGGTACCTCTCCGGGTTCGAGTCATGGGATGATGTCGAGGGCCGGCTGGTCGCGTTCTTGATCCAGGGGCCGCTGTTCTGGCTGGGCGCGGTGGCGCTGGGCCTGGCGGAAGATGGGCAGATCACCTCCTTCCAGTTGACACCGTTCGGCGCGGCCTGGCTGGCGGGGACAACCCCACCGGAGCTGCCGCGGCCGGCCCGGTTGACCGTGGCGGATGACTTCAGCATCAGCGCGCCGCTGTGGCTGCCGCTGCTCGACCGTTTTCGCCTGCTGCGCTTCACGGAGCCGGTTCCAGGCCGGCACGAGCTGGGGGAGCCGACCCGCCATCGCATCACCCGCGGCAGCCTGGCCCGGGCGCGGGCGTCCGGGGTGAAGGCGGAGGCAATCCTGGGCTTTCTCCAACGGGCGACCGGAGGACATGTGCCGGCGCGCGTCGCGGCCGGGCTGGCGCGGTGGGATCAGCACGGCGGCGCAGTGCGGATCAGCAGGGGCGCGGTGTTGCGGGTGGAGGACGCCAGCACCCTCGCGGCCCTGCGCGGCGATCCCGTGATCGCGCCCCTGCTCGGCGACCTGCTCTCGGCACAGGCCGTCCTGGTCAGCGACGCCGATCTGCCCAGGTTGCTCAAGGCGCTGGAGGAGTTGGGGTATACGGCGAGGGTTGAGTAGACAAGGAGGCCAGTAGACAGGGAGGCAAGTAGACAAGGAGGCAAGTAGACAAGTAAACAAGGAGGCAAGTAGACAAGGACCAATCGGTTGGACCATTTGCCTGCTTGCCAATTCGCCATCCGTTTATCCGTTTTCTGTATTGGTCAATGACATGGTGCATCAGCCAGGGCGCTGATTCAGGCTCATTCCCGGCGCAAAAGAGGCCTCGTGTCGCTGTTTCGTCAGTTTCTTAGCTGCAATATCTCGCTGACCAGTACACGTTTATCCGTTTTCCATCCGTTGCCTTTACTTCACCTCTATCACCGGCACGGCCGGCGTCGCGACCTCTCGTCTGCGGTAGAACCTGGTTGGTTCCGGCTGTTCCAGGCTGAGCGGCGGGCGACCGGTTTGGGTTTCGACCCAGCGGGCGAGTGTCGCCTGGTACGATCGCATCAGGTCCGCGTCTTTGGCCATCTGCTCCTCGCCCGTCAGGCGGGCCACCTCGCGCAGGCGCTGTTCCAGTTGGTACGCCACATCCCAGGCCGCCTGATAACGCTGTGCCTGATACAACTGATCGATCTCCCGCAACCCCTCGGCCGTGCGTTGGATGGTGACGTTGCGCAGCACCTCCAGATCCCAGAGCGGATCGTAACCGCTCGCCGTGCTGACATCGACGTAGACCGGCAGCGTGATGGTCTCCTGGCGCTGGGCAAAGAGATCGGTGTAGCGCAGCTCGACAGTGGCCAGCACACGCTGGCCGGTCCGCCCCGGGTCGGCTTGTAGCCGCGCCAGCAGCACCTGACTCTCGCCCGTGCCCGTGTCGCGCAGGCGAACTTGCACCGGCCCGGCGGGTGGCTCACCCTCATATCCGGTCAGAGCCACGAGTCGCACGCCCTCTCCGAGTCGAAACACGATGGAGACCTCGCCGGCGGCCTTCTGGATCAGGCCCAGGGGCTCATCTCGAAACACCCGGTCCATTTCCTCGGCCGAGTCAATGAAGTGATAGGCGCCCTTGCCCTGGAT
>MNXL01000001.1 GCA_001871755.1 Anaerolineae bacterium CG2_30_64_16 | reverse complement strand
ACGAGGCGATCCGCGCTGAAAACAGCCGTCGCGTGCTGGCTGATGTAGGCGTAGGGGATGTAGCCGTAGCCCTCCTGCCAGACACCGTCGTAGGACCACGGCTGCCAGGAATTGCGCACCAGGAAGTAGCCGCCGCCGGGCGCCGCAGGGTCATCCTGATAGCCCACCAACGCCATCGCGTGGCCGCCGTCCGGCCGTTCTCTGGGCAGCGGCGGCGTGATCTTGCCCCAGCGGCGGGTGGCTGCCGAATCGTACCAACTATCGAAGACCGGGATGGAGAAGGCCACCACGCGGCCCTCGGCGATGCAGGTCTTGATCCCGGTGATGTCGGTCCGGTTGAGGGGGAGAGTGCGCAGCGTCTTCAGGCCCGGGTCGCCGTTTTCGGCCGCGGGCGGGGGTGGGCCCTGGCCCTGGTCCCCGCGTTCGTAGCTGACGTAGCGCCAGGTGTCCTCCAGCGGCGCACCCAACTCTTCCAGGCAGCGCATCCCCACGGCCACGTAGGTGCCCGAGACAGTCGGGATGCCGTCGTGTTCCTTGCACCACCAATAGATGAATTGCTCGGAGAGATCGATGTCCGCGGAGCTGCCGGCGGTCATCTCCAACTGTTCGCGCACCGAGAGCACCGCGTGCGCCACGCACGTGCCGCGGCTGCCCTGGTTGCGCACCGGCGGCAACACGTCCAGGTGGCTGACGCTGGCCGGCAGGACGAAGCGGCCGCCCGGGGGCTCGTACGCGGGCAACGCCAGCCGGCCCGCCAGCACCTCGGGCGGTTCGTCCAGCAGCGCGCCCAGCCCGTAGTCAACGGCTGCAGCCTCCAGCTCCAGTCGGACGCTGCGGACGTCGCGCGTGGGTGGGATGACGTCTTGCGCGGCCTGGACCAGGTGAGCCAGCTCGGCCTGATCCACGCCCAGCGCACTCACCAGCAGATCGCGGGTCGGCTGGGGGGTTTTTGCCAGCGCCACGAACTCCTGGGCGGTGCCGATCCAGGCGTCGGCCAGCGTCTTGACTTGCGCCTCGGTGAACCCCGGCGCTTCGGAGAGCGGCACGCCTTGCGGAATCAGTTCAGGTGGGGTCATGAGTGGCTCCTTTCAGCAATCAACCGCTGGCGGTTGGCGATCGAAGCCAGCCGCCAACTGCTCTTTGTTTATTCTCCCCCGAGCGGGAAGTAGCGTTTGTAATATGGAACGCAGAATGTTAGCGTGGTTTGGTTGTCCAGGTCATCGGTGTATACAATGCTGCCCGGGGCGCCGGCCGCGGGCGCTACGTCGCTCCAATCCATGTCATAGAAACCCTCAGGATCAACCTGAACATGGCGTTGGCCATCTGTGAGTTGGACATCCAGCCATGCCCCAGGCGGCGCGGCGCCGGTCAAGACGCCGGTTTTTTGTTCGAAGGCGCCCGTCAGCAATGGCACGGTGAAGGTCACGACCCGGCCGGCGGATGTCACGACGATCACGTCGCCGCATGTCACCGGCGTGGCTTGCTGTTGTACATCCCGCAGGTAGACGGCGAAGCTGTTATAGCTGCTGCTACTATTGCCACGGCCTTTCAACCTGCCTTCGGGATCGCGCAATTCAACGGTTATCGGCCCCGGGCCTGGAGGAGTGCCGCCGACCATTGCCTGTCCGATGATGACGCGAATGTGCGGTGCGGCATAGGCCAACGTGACGCGATAGCCGTCCGGATGCAGGTAGATCACAGAACCGCTGCTGCTGCTACCTTGAGCCGCTGTTCCCTGGAGATTCGCAGTGTATGTCCCGGTGACCGTAGCGGTAATCGCCAGGTATCCCTGGGAATGCCACAAGAACTGACCAACGAGCAATCGCGCGCCCGGTGGCGCCTCGCCCGAGACCGCGTCGGCCAGGGGATCGGCCACCGCGGTCAGGTGGGGCAAGGTAAGCGTCATGGCTTCGCCAGGCAGGGCCACGGCCAACGTCTGACCGGTTTCCAGGATGAAGTCGGGACCACCTACGCCGAGCTCAATACTTCCGGTTTCCCTGATGGTGTTGGTCGTGGTGTAAACTGGCGCCCCTTCGGCGTTCAGCACGCTCAGATTCAACGGGCTGTAAAGGGCGCCGTACACGGTGACGCGTCGATCATGCAACCGGGCTTGCAGGCCAGGCACGCGAACACTGGTCCAGATTTGATTGCCGTCCGCGTTGGTATATGTAACTTCAACCTGGTCACCCCGTTCCAGATCTACCAATTCGCCCATGTCCAGCTCATACGTGCCACTGGTCGTCGAGGTGATGCTCCAGGTGCGGCTCCTCGGCCAAACCCAATCATCGCCAGCATACCAGGTGACGATCAACGGCGAGTCCGGTGGCGCCCGGCCCGCGATGCTATCGGTTGAGCGGTCAGGCTGTAGCGTGAGCTCCGGCACTGCTACGACGATGCGCGGCCCCCCGGCAAAAACCTCCACGCTGTCCCCGGCCTCGATGATCGCCGGCCCTCCGCCCTGGTAGAGCCAGGCCTGGAATGATCTGGGATACGTGTACTGGGGACGGGTCGATGCGGTGGCCCTGATCTGGCCGGTCGCGTCGCGCAGCGTGACAGTCCCGCTCTCGGCGTCGGCTGGCAACACCCCAGTGACGTAGTTGCTGCCGATCTGGGCATTCACGGCCGGCGCCTTGAATTCCAGATACACCTCATAGCCGTCGGGGTTGGTGTAGAAGACGGCGCCCTCATCGCCGGGCCACATCTCGACCAGGTTGCTGAAGTCGGCCATGTAGCTGCCATCGGCGGCGCTGGTGACCGGCAGATTGTACGGGTAAGAAGGGTAATAGGGATAACCACCACCACCGGCTGGGTGTGTTGCCCCTGTTGGTGGTGATGGCGTAGGACGTGGCGATGGATAATTGTGCCCGATGTCATTCAGGCCAACTCGTAGTGGGCTGTTCGGCGGCGCCTGACCGGAGACCTGTCCGCGTGCCCAGTCGACAAAGGCCGTTAGTGCAGGCGCGGTCAGGGCGATAGTCGTGCCATCGGAGGCCGTCACGGTGACCCGATCGCCGGTCATCAACCGTGATCTACTTCCTCCCCCAGAATCTGTGAAGAAACCGTTGCTGCCCGACCACAACGTGCGCACGTCGCGGGTTATGCCACTGGGGCCTTGGACGGTGACCGTCAACGGCCCGCCGGTGCTGACCTGCCCCCTCAATTGATAAGAACCCAGGCGTGCCTGCAGAAAGGGCAGGACGAAACGCTGATAGGCCTGATAACCGGCTGCATCAGTTACGTAGACAACGCCGTAGTTGCCCGCGGTGATATCGGCCAGGCCGGCGAAAGCGGCCGTGTAGTCACCGGCGGATGTGGAAGTGATGGAAACGCTGAAATCTGGGACATCCGTTAGCCAGTCCGGATTTTCATACCTGGCCAGGAACGGCCCGTCGTATAGGTCGACCCGCAACGGCGCATTCGGCAACGTGTGGCCCGCGACAACGTCGCTCTTCTGATCGACATGGACTGTGAGCGGCGGCACTGTCATGCTCAAGACCTGCCCGGCCGCCGTGACGACGAGGGTGTCACCGATGTGCGGCCCAGAGATGTACATGTCAAAGGCGCCTTGAGAATCCGAGAACCCCTGAAAAGCTTGATCGACCCCGGAGGTGGTGTCAAGCGTAACAGTGATCAGGGCCCAGGGGGCGACAATTCCGTGGAGTTGGTCATCCCCATTATACCCAATCCCCGTGCGTAGCCACGGGACATTGTAGCGGGTATAGACGTGATGGCCGGCCGCGTCCGCATAGAAGACGTAGCCGTAGTCGCGCGGCGCGAACCCCGTCAGGCCGCTGAAGTCGGCCTGATAATCGCCAGCGGCCGTGGTGGTCACCGTTTGCTGGAAGGTGACGGCCGGATCGTCGAAACGGTAGGCGTAGATATCAAGCCTGGCCGTGGGTGGGGCCTGGCCGTAGACGGTCGCCGTGGCCTGGTCGGCCAGGGCCGTAAGACGCGGGATGGTCAGTGAGACGGCCTGTCCGGCCTGAATCGCCTGTAGGACATTGCCAGTCCAGACCAGCGGGTATTGACAGCCACACGGGCTGTCTTGGTAACAAGTGCGGGCCGGGTAAGCGGCATAGAAGTAGCGACCGGCCGCGTCTGGGATGGGGATGGCGGTGGCATTCGCGACCACCGTGTCCTGGCAGCTCATGGTGATCACGACGGGTTCGGGCCTGGGGGCGGTCCCACTGACCAGGAAGCTCTGCAGGCCGAAGTTGAGGGTCAGGCCAGCAGTTTGATCCAGGGCAGGACGCGCTGAAACCATCTCCAGCGCCTGTTGGGAGTCTCCAGCGGCCTGTTCCAAAGCCAACAGCCAGGCGACATCGTCGGTCACTACAGAACCAGTGATATCGATGGCAGGTAACGCCCGTACCGAGAACGTAGCCGAGGTTGCCGCGCGCACGCTCGCGAGCAGCGCGCCCACGGCAACCACAGCCACCGCCAGGCTCACACTGAGCCGCAGCACAGAACGACTTGGCCACCACATCGCGCACCTCCTCGTCAATCACACCTCTATATCAGCCCAACTTGCTTGCCCACCTTCTCGAACATATCCAGCACCCGGTTCAGTTGTTCGTCGGTGTGCGTGGCCATGTAGCTGGTGCGCAGCAGTTCGCGGCCCGGCTGCACGGCCGGCGCCAGCACCGGGTTGACAAATACGCCTGCGTCGAAGAGCAGCTTCCAGGTCATGATCGTGCGATCCAGGTCGCCGATGATGATGGGGATGACCGGCGTGGCCGAAGTGCCGGTGTCGAAGCCGAGTTGCTGATAACTGCGCCGCATGGTGTCGCCGATCTCAGTCAAGCGTTGCACCCGCTCCGGCTCGTCACGCATGACGTGCAGCGCAGCCAGCGCGGCCGCGGCGTTGGAGGGGGGGATGCTGGCGCTGAAGATCATCGACCGGGCGTTGTGCTTGATGTAGTGAATCACCGGTTCGTCGCCCGCGATGAAACCGCCCAGCGACGCGAAGGACTTGCTGAACGTGGACATGATCAGGTCCACCTGGTCGGTCAGGCCGAAATGCGCGGCCGTGCCATGGCCGCCGCCCAGCACGCCCATCGCGTGCGCGTCATCCACCATCAGCCGGACGCCGTAGCGCCTGCACAGCGGCGCGATCTCGGGCAGCGGCGCGATGTCCCCTTCCATGCTAAAGAGGCCATCCACCACCAGCAGCTTGCCGCGATCCTCGGGCAGCCGGGCTAACAGGCGTTCCAGGTCGGCCATGTCGTTGTGGGCATAGCGCCTGGTCTCGCCCCAGCTCAACCGGGCGCCGTCGACGATGCTGGCGTGATCTTCTTTGTCCAACACCACGATGTCGCCGCGGCCGACGAGTGCGCTGATCGCGCCCAGGTTGGTCTGCATGCCGGTGGAGAAGACCAGCGCGGCCTCCTTGCCCACCCACTCGGCCAGCTCGTGCTCCAGTTGCTCGTGCATCTCCAGCGTGCCGTTGAGGAATCGCGACCCGGTGCAACTGGTGCCGTAGTGCTCGATGGCGTCCAACGCGGCCTGGCGCACCTTGGGATGGGTCGTCAGCCCCAGGTAGTTGTTGGACCCGCACATGATCAGCCGGTGACCCCGGCAGACCGCCTCGGCGCCCTCGTTTTCGGTCAACGGGATGAAATACGGGTACACGCCCGCGGCGATTGCCTCTTTGGCAATTGTGTAATCATGGCACTTCTGAAAAATGTCCAAAGATGAATTCTCCTTTGCGTATTGCGTGGTGCGTGTGAAAAGGGTTATGCTGGTGACGACGGTATGCTGTGGCCGGTCTGTGACCGAGCCACCGTGTCACACCCGCGGACGCGGGACGTCATTCCCGCAGACGCGGGAACAGGCTGCTGGATTCCCGCGTCCGCGGGAATGACGGGCTCAGAATCACGTCAGATAACCATGTTCTCGGTACCAGATATAGGCCTTCTCGATGGCGCCGCAGGTGGGCATGAGCGGATAACCCAGCTCACGCACGGCCTTGCTCGAATCGAAGAAGAAATCGACCCCGCTGAGGCGGATTTGCTCGCCGTTGACTACCGGCGGGCGGTGGCTGACCCGGTTGAACGCGTCCACGGCAACCGCGGCCGGGCCGAGCGCCCAGCGCGGGATCGTGAAACGTGGGATGGGCCGGCCGGCCAGGCCGACGATGATCTCGGCAAGCTGGCGGTGGGTCAGGTTCTCGCCGCCCAGGATGTAGCGCTCGCCCACGCGGCCGCGCTCGGCTGCGGCCAGATGCCCGTGCACCACCGCGGCCACGTCCGCGACGCACATGCCGCCGGCCGGCACGGCCGGCACATTGCGACGGGCGAATTCGACGACGGTGCTGCTCGAAATCAGGTGGTGGTCGCCTGCGCCGATCACTGCGGCCGGGTTGACGATCACCGCATCGAGGCCCCGTTCGATGGCCCGATATACCTCAGCCTCGGCCCGGTGTTTGCTGTCCGCGTAAACGAACGTGGCGCTGATCCGGTCAAAAGGGGTGTCCTCGTTGGCTGGCCCTCCGTTCTGCGCGATTCCAACCGCCGCGACCGAGGAGGTGTGGACCACGCGCGGGACGCCGGCGCGCACGCAGGCATCCATCACGATGCGGGTACCCTCCACGTTGACCCGGTAGACGTCCTCCGGCCGCGCCCGCCAGTAGGATGACAGCGCCGCGACGTGGAAGACCAGCTCGCAGCCCGTCACCGCTGCGGCGACCGCGGTTTCATCGAGGATGTCGCCGATGGCGTGTTCCACCGGCAGGCGTTCCAGCGCGATCAGGCAGGAGTTGGCCCGTCGCAACACGCGCACGCGATCGCCGCGCGCCACCAACGCGGCGGCCAGGTGCGACCCGACAAACCCGGCGCCACCAGTAACCAGCACTTTCAAGCTCAAACCTCACGTCAGGATTAGGCAGCGGCCGCCTCCCAGACAGGAGACACGGCTACGGCGAGTGTCCGAATTCCCCGCGCAATAGCCTCCTCCTGACTCTGGCATACACCGCTATCCACCAGCGTCTGCAGAGTCCGGCGAACGTCGGACCGCAAGAGAACGTTGCGAGCGATACTTCTGGCCTGTTCCTCGATCAGCGCCTCTGACAAGGACACTACGTCCGCATCTACGTCCTTGGCAGACAATAACGCAGCACGCGGTTCATGGGCAGTTATGCTTTTCTTTTCCATTGATGCTCACCTCCCGTAGGTCTGCGCCACATGCTCAATCAAATGATTGCTACAGTGATCCTGGCTATTTGCTCGCTGGACATGGGGCGTTCACTTTCACAGGATATCCATTCCTGCACCTATGCACTTCCGTCCACCATCCCGATGGCATTCAGCCAAGCATGGAGCTGAACCAGAGCAACGCCTACAACCTTTTCTCGTAGATCCGATAGGTCTTGTAGCGCGTCAACCCCAACCGTTCGATGATCTGGTTCATCATGGTGTTGTTTTCCAGGATCCAGGAGCCTTCCACGCGCTTGTAGCCGCGCGCCAACGCCTCTTGGGCCGTGAGCAGGTAGAAGAGCGCGTCCGCGCCCCGGCCGCGGTACTCCTCCACCATCCCCATGATCAGGAGGCGGAGCTGGTCCACCTTGCGCTTGTGCCAGAGAAACTTGAGCAGGCCGAGGGGCCACATGTGCCCGCCTCCAGACCAGCGGAGCGCCTGGTGCAGGTCGGGGAGGGCCATCGATACGCCGACCGGTGTGCCATCTTCGAGCTCCGCGAGCAGGATCAGGTTCGGGTCGAGCACTGCCTTGAGGCCGCTGGCCAGGTGGTCGATTTCGGCCTCAGTCATCGGCACAAAGCCCCAGTTGCGCTCCCATGCCCGGTTGTAGACCTGCTTGACCTTCTGCACGTCGCGCTCGAAATGACGCATATCTACCTTGCGCACGCGGATGCCCTGGCGCTCCGCTGCCTTCTGGGCGACACGGAAAAGCTTCTCGG
>MNXL01000245.1 GCA_001871755.1 Anaerolineae bacterium CG2_30_64_16 | reverse complement strand
GTGCGCGGGTGTGACGAAGCGGATTATCCCATTCTCGCGCAGGTAGGACGTCATTCTCGCGAAAGCGGGAATCCAGGCCGTGGCCGCTGGACACCCGCGTGCGCGGGTGTGACGAGTTGACCCGAAAAAGGGAGGACAACATGGTAAAGTATGCCATCGGGATCGACTTCGGGACGGAGTCGGGCCGGGCGGCCGTCGTGGACGTGGCGGATGGGCGGGTGCTGGCCGAGGCGGTTCACGTGTACGCCAACGGCGTGATCGACGAAACCCTGCCCGGCACACAGATTCGTCTGGAGCCGGACTGGGCGCTCCAGGATCCCAACGACTACATCGCGGTCTTCCGTAACGCGGTCCCGGCCGTGCTGGCCCAGAGCGGGGTCGATCCGGCCGACGTGATCGGCGTCGGCATCGACTTCACCGCCTGCACCATGCTGCCCACGGCAGTGGACGGCACGCCGCTGTGCAACCTGCCTGAATGGCGGGACAACCCGCACGCGTGGGTCAAGCTGTGGAAACACCACGCCGCGCAGCCGGAAGCCAACCGCCTCAACGAGGTCGCCCGTCGCGCGGGATTCGGCGATCTCCTGGACCGCTACGGCGGCAAGATCAGCTCCGAGTGGTTCTTCCCCAAGGCGTGGCAGATCCTGGACGAGGCGCCTGAGGTGTACGCGGCCGCCGACCGGTTGATCGAAGCGGCAGATTGGGCCGTGTGGCAGCTCACCGGTGTGGAAACCCGCAACTCCTGCACCGCCGGCTATAAGGCGCTGTGGTCCAAGGCCGAAGGGTTCCCGCCGGACACCTTCTTCAGGGCGTTGGACCCGCGCCTGGCGCACATCGTCGACGAGAAGATGTCGCGCCAGATCCTCCCGCTGGGCGCGAAGGCCGGTGAGCTCACCCCAGCGGCCGCGGGCTGGACCGGGCTCAAGCCGGGCACCGCGGTGGCGGTCGCCAACGTGGACGCGCACGTCGCGGTCCCGGCCGCGACCGTCACCGAGCCGGGCCGCATGGTAATGATCATGGGCACCTCGACCTGTCACATGGTGCTGGGCGAACGGGACACGACCGTCCCCGGCATGTGCGGCGTGGTGATGGATGGCATCGTGCCCGACCTGCCCGGCTTTGAGGCGGGGCAATCGTGCGTGGGCGATCACTTCGCCTGGTTCGTGGAGCACTGCGTGCCGGCCGCGTACGAGCGCGCGGCCGCGGCCCGCGGGATCGGCGTCCACGACCTGCTCGAAGAGAAGGCCGCCGCGCTCAAGCCCGGCGAAAGCGGTTTGTTGGCGTTGGACTGGTGGAACGGCAACCGCAGCGTGCTGGTGGACGTGGACCTGACCGGTCTGCTGATCGGGATGACGCTGCTGACCCGGCCGGAGGAGATCTACCGGGCGCTGATCGAGGGCACTGCGTACGGCACGCGCGTCATCATCGAGGCGTTCCAGGCCAACGGCGTGCCCGTGGACGAGATCATCGCCACCGGCGGCCTGCCCAATCGCAACAAGCTGCTCATGCAGATCTACGCGGACGTCACGGGCGTGCCGTTCTACGTGGCCGAGGCGGCCCAGATCGGCGCGTTGGGCTCGGCCATGCATGGCGCGGTGGCGGCCGGCGCGGCCGCGGGGGGCTACGACACCATCGCGGCCGCGGCCAGGCAGATGGCCCGGCTGCGCGACGGTTCGTTCCAGCCCAACCCGGCGCACACGGCGATCTACGACCGGCTGTTTGCCGAATACCGGGCGTTGCACGACTACTTCGGCCGCGGCGCCAACGACGTGATGAAACGGCTCAAGGCGCTCAAGGCCGAGGTGCGGACGGCCCATCAGTCCACGCAGGCGCAACGCCCTGGTTGGGCTGATCCATAGCCGGCACGCTGATTTGACCGGGGCGATCGCTCCGCACCGGAATCCCCTCCAATGGCAGGGTGACTCGAAATGCGCTCCCGGCGCCTGGCTGGCTTTCCGCGGCAATGTGGCCGCCGTGGCGTTCGACGATGGCGCGGGCGATGGGCAGTCCCAGTCCGAAGCCCGGCGTGCTGTGCGCCACATCCAGTCGGTAGAAGCGGTCGAAGATGCGGGGTAGGACGTCTGTCGGAATCCCCGGGCCGGTGTTCTGGATTTCGACCGTCACGTCATCGGCTTTGCCGGCGGTGCGCAGGATGATTGTCCCCTCGGCCGGCGTGTAGCGCACGGCGTTGTCGACGATCTGGCGCAGCGCCTCCCGCAACTGGCCGGGGTCGGCCTGGATGGGTGGCAGGTCCGGGGTCAATGCCAGGTGGAGCGCCAGGTGTTTGTTCTCAACCGCGCCTTGCATTTGCGCCGCGAGCTCCCGGAGCAGGTCGTTCAGGTCCACGGGCTGGCGCGTAAAGGTGATGCCGCTCTCGAGCCGGGCGATGCTCACCAACATTTCTATCAGCCGGGTGATGTGGGCGACCTGGTCTTCGATCTGCGCCGTTTTCTCCCGGCGTTTGTCCGGGTTATCGGTTTTGTTCAGCACGTAGAGGTTAGCCTGCATGATCGCCAGTGGGGTTCGGAACTCATGCGAGGCGTCCTGGATGAATTTGGTCAGGATGCTCATGCGTTCCCGCTCCAGCGCCAGTTCAAACGCCTGCCGCTCGGCCTGCTTGTGTTCGGTGATATCCAGGAACATCGCTCTCGTGCCGGAAACTTGCCCAGCGGCATCAACCTCGGGCAGGGCTCGCACCATGCCGGGCACGATGCGCCCATCGCGTGTCAGAAGTTCCCGCTCTTCGTGCGCGAATTCGCCTGTCAGGGCGCGCCGGTAGTCGCCACCCTCCAGCAGTTGGCGGCGCGAGGCCGGCGAGTAGAAGTCGGCCAACGGGCGTCCCAGCACCTCATCACGGCTGAAACCCAAAGTACGACGGAATAGGCCGTTGCATTCCACAATAACAGGGACGTCCTCGACAGCCCGGGTAATGACATACATTACCGGCGCATCCTCGAACAACGCTCGATAACGCTGTTCTGCGTAACGCGCTGACTCTTCCGCCTGCTTGCGCTCCGTGATGTCGCTGGTAAAGCCAACCATGCGAACAGGATTTCCAGACTCATCCCACAGGGCCTGCCCTCGGGCCCGGTACCAACGATATTCGCCCGATTTGGTGCGCTGTCGCTCTTCCACATCGTACGGCTTCCGCTCCTTCAGGTGAGCCTCAATCGCACTCGCGACCCGCTCTCGATCGTCTGGGTGCAGAAACAAGTCAAATGTATCAAAGTCAATCTTGAGTTCATCATCCGCATATCCCAGCAACTCTTTGAGGCGCGGGGACCAGTAGAGCGTTTTGCTTCGAATATCCCAGTCCCATAACCCGTCGTTCGAACCTTGTATAGCCAGGGCAAACCGCTCTTCGCTGGCTTTGAGGGCCTGCTCCGCCTGCTTGCGCTGGGTGATATCGTGCGCCATGCCGCGTACAAGCGGGACGGTGACGCCTTCTGTGCGCAGGGTGTTGTTATACTCCCAGATGCGCCGATCACCGCTTTTGGTCTGGATGAGCATCAAGCCGCTAGCGCGGCCTTTGGCCTGGATCTCAGCCAGGTAACTCTTGAACTGCCAGCGAACTTCGGGGGGCAGGATATCCCGCAGGTTCATTTGGGTCAATTCATCTTCGGAGTAACCGCTGAGCCTGCTGGCGGCTGAATTCACCGAGATCAGGTTTCCTTCCAGGTCATGTGTGCAGATCAGATCATGGCTGTGTTCGACGAGATCGCGATAACGGTCTTCACTCTCCCGTAGCGATTTTTCCGCCTGCACCCGTTCAGTGATATCAGTTATCATGGCGAGCACGCCGGCATACTGGCCGGCTTCATCCAATATGGGGCTGGTAGACATGTGTGTCCAGACGGCGTGTCCATCCTTGTGCCTGGATTTGAAGTCATACTGTTCTCGGATGCCCTGGCGCCGATTGGCCAGCCTGGCCTGGGCCAACTGCGCTTCCTCCTCATCCATGAAATCGAACAGCCTGGCGCCCAGCATTTCGTCTATCGTGTAGCCGAGGATATCGGCCAGCTTCTGATTGGCGAATATGACGCGGTCATCGGCATCGATCACCCGGATGCCTTCTTCGGCGGTTTCAACGATACGGCGGTATTGCGCCTCGCTCTGCTGTAAGGTTTGCAAGATCTGCCTTCGGGAATGCTGACGCGCCAGCAGCAGCCCGAGCAGGACAGTGCCGATCGGATACACCAGCATCACCGGCAGCGCGATTATGCTCAACACGGTCATTGCGACAGGCCCGGACAACGACAACATGCACAAGAGCATCGCGACGTGCACGACAACGCCGAACAGGTACAGCTCCTGCCAGTCGAGCTTGTGCCGCCACCTGGGTCGCAAATGTCTCCAGGCCACGCCCAACCCGGCCGAGGTGACGATCACGGCGACGCCGGTCCAGGCGCCCGCCCCACCCTGATAAATGCGGAAGAGGCTGGTCATCACGGCGGCAATGGCGGTGGGAATCAGCCCGAAGAAGAGCCCGGCGAGGCTGAGGACGATGGATCGGGTATCGAACACAATGCCCGGTGCGAATTGCCAGGGATTTAGCATTACGACGATGCCGACCGTGCCGATGGTATCCTCTCAATTTTCAGGGGCGTCTCTGTCAAGTGCCTGGCACTTTTCGGAAGTGCCAGGCACTTTCCCCCAGATTATTGAGAGGATACGCCGATGGCAAAGCCGATCAAGGCTCGAACCAAGGGTTTGTGCGACTGCGGTTTCTGGGGAATAGTATCGTAGAGTACGCCCAAGGCCAGTAACAGGGCGGCGTTGTTGATCAACTCAATGAGGGCCGTGCTATTCATAGAGACTCCTCAGCGGATCCGTTCGACCCGGAAGAAGGATTTGCCCGGAGACATCGGCTGCGCCGGTCCAGGCCACTTTCGGGACCGATCATCCGCAGTCTCCGAGACTGCGGATGTCCTTGCCGTGACAGGTATTATACCACAAGGTACACTCGGAGCTGCTCATCGCAGAGCGAATGCAAAGCGCCTCGCTCTACGTCGGTTCAGAGAAGGCAGTCTCTGGATTGGAGCCTACCCCCTGTGATTTCTGGAGCTGACGCTGGGGGTAAAATCAGTTCAACATTCTTCTGAAGGATGGTAGAGGATGGCACGAGGATCACGGGAGTATCTTGTCGATGCACGGATTTATGGTCAGGTGGCGGTCAAGTCGTTCCAGCGCCACCTGGCGTACCGCGCGGCCAACCTGGCCGGGATCGCCACCAACACCTTCTTCGCTGCGATCTACATCTCGATCTACACCGCGCTGTTCGTGGGCCGCGGCGAGGTCGGCGGGCTGGACCTGCGTGACACCGTCACCTATGCCGTCATCACCCAGTCGCTGTTGATGGTCATGTCGGCCTTCGGCAATCGCGAGTTGTCTGAGGCGATCATCAAGGGGGATATCGTCGCGGACCTGAGCCGGCCAATCGATTTCTATCTGTTCTGGGCCGCGCTCGACCTGGGCCGCGCGGCCTACTACCTGATCTTCCGCGGCGTGCCCACCTTTCTGAGCGGTTGGCTGCTCTTCCGGGCGCGGCTGCCCGAGGGTGTGACCACCTGGCTGATGTTCTTCGTGGCCATCGCGGTCGGCAGCGTGATCAGCTTTGCGTTTCGCTTCATCCCCAACTGCCTGGCGTTCTGGACCACCGATTCGCGCGGGATCAACTACCTGGTCACCACGCTGATCATGTTTGCGGCCGGGTTCATCGTGCCGCTGAACTTCTTCCCGCCGGCCTTGCGTGCCGTGGTCGAGTGGCTGCCGTTCCGGGCGCTGGCGCACCTGCCGGTCAGTGTCTATCTGGGCAAGGTGGATGGGGCCGCGCTGGGCCGCGCCCTGGCCGTGGAGCTAGGATGGTTGGTCCTGCTGGTGCTGGTCGGCCGCGGGCTGCTGAGCCGCCTGGTGCGTCGTCTCTCGGTACACGGTGGATGAGGATGGCTTTGGGACACACACTGCGCCTCTATTTCCGGCTGATCGGCGCGCAACTCCGCTCGGAGATGCAGTACCGCGCGTCGTTCCTGGCTGAGCTGATCGGCAATTTCGCGGTCACCACCCTCGATTTTGTCGCGCTGGTGATCCTGCTCAACCGGTTTCAGGCGATCGGCGGGTGGACGATCGAGGAGATCGTGCGGGGGATCTATGAGGGCAACTTGCTCGAAACGCCCCCACTCACCTTGTAACCCGGCGCCGCGGTGGCGCATCCAAGCGATCATGGGGTCCCGGTCGGCAGCCAACGGGTTCACTCAGGTTTCGGCGGGGGCGCGTTAGATTGGTCTGTTTCAGGAGGGCGTAGGCAATGGCAAAGGCAGAGATCTGTGCGGGGGTGTGCGGGTTCACCACGACAGTGGTGGCCAGGGCGAACGGCGACGGCCGGATTGCCTTGCAGATCGAAAGCGAGTGCAAATCGGTGCGCAAGCTGGCCGAGGGGCTGACGAGCGTGGATCCCTGGAAGGAATTCTCGTGGCGCCGGGGCGATCCTGAGACGCTGGCGCTGGCGCCCAAATGCCTGGCCCATCCCGCGTGTCCTGTGCCTTCCGGCATCATCAAGGCTGTGGAGATCGAGGCGGGGTTGGCGCTGCCTGCGGACGTGTCGATCAAGTTGTCGAAAGACAGCGAGTAGTCCCACAGCCCCCAGATTATTGAAATGAGCGTCCTGCCCATATCCAGCGGGCGGGACGTTTGCGCGTTCAGGGTCTGTCTTGGTTGACAAGCAAACCGGCCTGTACTATGATGCCAGCCACAGCGCGGGGGGTGTCGCGGGTATTTCCTGGCGCGGCTCCTGTCACCATCAACCGGTTTTCAACGCAAAGGCGCAGAGGAGACATCGCACGCTTGCATCATGAACTTTCAGCAATTCGCCACCTCTGAGTTTGGCACAAGGCTGTGGATGGCGGTGGGGCGCTGGTTGCCACCCTGGGCAGGTCATGCTCTGGCGAGGGGCATCACCGGCATCCTGAGCCGGCGTCGAGACTCGGCGCTCTACCGCACGCTGTACGCAAATCAGGCCGGTGTGCTGGGGCCGGCCGCCAGCCCTGAACAGCTTCACGCCGCGGTGCGGGCGGTGTTGCGCCACGCCGGGTTCGTGTCCTACGATCTGATGCACGTCGTGAGCCAGGGTGAAGACGCCATCCGGGACGGGGTGATCTGGGAGCCGGAGGTTTGGGAGAACATGAAGGCGGCCCTGGCGCTTGGCCGTGGGCTGGTGATCACCAGTTGTCATCTGAGCAACTTCAACGTGGCGCTGCTCTCGTTCGCGTTGCGGGGTGTGCCGATCCAGGTGCTCTCTTCGGCCGCGCCCGCGGGCGGATTCCAGTTGATGTTCGAGCTGCGTTCGCGCGGCGTCCTGGTGGAAACACCTATCGATGGGGCGGCGCTGCGCCAGGCGATCCAACGACTGCGCCGCGGTGGCGCCGTCGCGACCGCGCTGGACTGGCCGCTGGCGGTCTCCAACGGAGAGACGGTACCCTTCTTCGGCCGGCCGGCGCACCTGCCCACGGGGCATATCCGGCTGGCGATGCAGACCGGCGCGCCCTTGTTGTTTCTCGCGTGTCGCTGGTCGCCGGACCGCGGCTATGTCGTTCGAGCCACCCCGTATCTGGAGCTCGAGCTGACCGGGGACCGCGCGTTCGACGTGCGACATAACGCCGGCCGGCTGCTGGCGATCTGCGAGCAGTGGATCGCGGAGGCGCCCGAGCAGTGGTTGATGTACTATCCGGTGTGGGAGGATCGGTAAATTGGCAGACTGGTAAATTGGTAGACTGGTAGATCGGCAAACCTGTCCTGAGGGTATCTTCTCAATAATCTGGGGATAGCTCGGGCCGGTCTCCGACCGTGCCCGTCGTGGCTCGGTCAGGAGACCGGCCAC
>MNXL01000172.1 GCA_001871755.1 Anaerolineae bacterium CG2_30_64_16 | reverse complement strand
TGTCCCCCCATCCCCCTGTCCCCGTGTCACCCTGTCACCGTGTCACCCTGTCACCGTATCACCGCGGCGCAGCACGCCAATCCCCGGCCGCACCGGCAGGCGCACGCCAGCACTTTCGTCGTAGCGGATCCCCTCGAACGGGTCGTTGACCACCAGGAACGGCGCGTCCAGGTCCAACCAATCGGCCAGTCCGGCCAGGTGCGCCATTGCGGTCACGCCCAACGATGTCTCGACCATGCAGCCGAGCATCACCCGCATCCCCAGCTCCCGCGCCCGGCGGAGCATCCGCAGGCCGGGCGCCAGCCCGCCGACCTTCATCAGCTTGAGGTTGATCCCCCGCACGCCGGCCGCGGCCAGCGCCTCCACGTCGACCAGCGTTTGTACCGACTCGTCCGCAACCACGGGCAGGTCGGTGTGGGCCTGGACATAGCCCATCCCCGCGATGTCGGCCCGGGCCACCGGTTGCTCGATCAACTCGACGCCGTAAGATGCCAGGACGCGCGCCTGAGCCACCGCCTCATCCGGCGTCCAACCCGCGTTGGCGTCCACCCACAGCCGGACATCGGGCCGGGCCGCGCGGATGGCGGCCACGCGCGCCGCGTCGTCATCGGAGCCGAGCTTGATCTTGATGATCGGATAACCGGCAACCTGGGCGGCGCGGCGGGCCATCTCTGCGGGCGAGTCGATGGAGATCGTGAAGCTGGTCGGCAGCACGGGCGGCTCGGGCAGGTCGAGCAGCCTGTAGAGCGGCAGGCCGCGGCGCCGGCCGATCCGATCGTGCAGCGCCAGGTCCAACGCGCAGCGCGCCGGCGCCGGACCCGCCGCGCCGATCCACCCCGCGATCTCGGCCGGATCATCGGGAAGGAGATCTGTTCGGCAGGTCGCGCTCGCCCAGACCGCGATCATTGCCGCGTCAGAGATGCCGTAGTATGGGGGGATGGCGGCCTCGCCCCACCCCTCATCGCCGGCCAGCCGGAGCCAGAAAGACTGCCGCGTCTCGCTGACACCGTACGACAGGCGGAATGGATGCCGCAGTTGGAGTGTGATCGCTTCCCACGTCAGGCGCACGTTCGAGTGATGCATAGCAGATAACTCCTTCTCTTGCCCTGAAAATACGACCGTCTGTCACTCTGAACGGGTTTGCCGGCCGAAGTTCGCGGCGGCGAGCCACCAGTGAAGAGTCTCGACTCCGGTCAACGAGATTCTTCGCTTTCTCGGCTGTGTAATGTTAGTTGGCTGCAAGAGCCGCTCAGAATGACATTTTCATGAACAGTGACGCCGCGGACAGCATGAGTAACTGAGCCGAAAACTGATCGGCTCACGGGTGCGCGGCGTGCATCATCCAACGCCCGCAACCCGCATCGGCCACGGTCGGTCTTTGCGCGCCAGATACGCGGTGCGCGCCGCACCGTATTCGCGGTCGAGGGCCGACAACGGTTGGAGCCGGCCATCCAGCCACACGTCCGGGTCCACCGCGCGGATTTTCGGGATCAGAGTGAAATCGGGGGCGATGAGGTCCACAATGAAGCGCGTTTACGGCGTGATGCGCGCGACGATCGCAGCCACGGCCGGATCAGCACAGGCGCACAACTTCTCCCACAACGACCGGTCGGCGCCGAGCAAGTCCGATTCAGCGATGCAGCCCGTCGCCAGGCCCGCCCGCAGCGCGTCGGCCGTCAACTGATACAACGCCAGTTCACGCAAATCGGACCAGGATGCATCGTCCGCAGCCATGAAGGTGCGTCCCAACCAGCGCGCCGCAGCGACCGCCTCATCGCGCGACGCCGCGATGACGCCGATGCGGCCATCGACGACCGCCAGATGGTCGAGCAACCAGGCCACCTCGGCCAAACTTGCCAACCCCAGCGGGACGGCATCGCGCAGGAAGTAATCCAACCGATCGGCGCACAAGCGGGGCAGCGGTTGCTCCAGCACAGGGAAACGGCCCTCATCCAGAAACGCGCGCCAGTCGTAGCCGTGGCGAGCCAGGATCGTGGCCGCGTCGGACGCCGCGAGCGTTTCGGCAAAGAGTCGCTCGTGATAATCCTGATCGGCATGATCGAAAAGGAAATCGACCACGTGCGAGAAGGCCGTGTGCGACACGTCATGCAACAACCCGGCGATCTGCTCGGTCAGCGACGCGCCCAGCCGGCGCAGCAGCAGGCACACGCCGAGCGAGTGATCGAAGCGGGTGAATGCGGGCGCGATCTTGACCGCGTGGGCGGCCTGGGCAGTACTGTAGACGACCATTTTCCCCCTAACCCGGACAAGCCGGAACCAACCAGGCACATGCCATCAGAGGATTCTTGCCTGTCGTGCAAGAATTCAACTGGTTAGGGCCTAACCCGGACAAGCCGGAACCAACCAGGCATACGCCATCAGAGGATTCTTGCCTGTCGTGCAAGAATTCAACTGGTTAGGGCCTAATTGCGAGGCAAGCAATAACCCCCGGCAAGACCTGCAAAGCATAGCACGGGGGCGCAAACGGGGCAATATTGGGGCTTGACACGTGACACGGTTTAGGTGTAGAATACTGACCGTGTAGAAATATATACAGGGAGGCGCACATGACACAGACCGGAAGCCTGATGGTGAAACTGCCCATCCCCTTACGGACGCAAGCGCAAGCGGTCGCGAAGCTGCGCGGCGAAACCGTGTCAGAGGTTGTGCGGCAGGCTCTGCGGGACTACGTGCAAGAGTCGCTTGAGGATGCCCGCGATCTGCGCGAGGTCATGGCGTTGGATGCGCGCATAGACGCCGGCCAGGAACCGGTTTTTTCCCATGAGGATGTTTGGGCCGAAATCGAGTTGCTAGAGGCGCGCGGTGACTTACCGGCTTGAGTATAGCGACGAAGCAAGACGCGCGCTGCGCACAACGCCGGAATACTATCGGCAGATCTTCAAGCGCGCAATCGAGGGGTTGGCGCGTGATCCGCGGCCGGCGAATGCCGAAGACATGCGGGACCCTGACTACTTCAAGCTCAAATTTGGGCACTGGCGCGTGATTTACCGGGTCCGCGCGGAGGATAGCGCGGTACGCATCCTGCGAATCAAGATCAAAACGGGACCCGAAACCTACGAGGGACTAGAAGACCTGTAAACGAAACGTCGAAGAGGAAACTGAATCTATAACAAGCAAGCGGAATGATGAAAGCACACAAAAAACTACCAGAGAGACCCCGTGCAACCGGGTCAGCGTGCTCGAATTCAGCAGCTCCAGCAGCATCGGCTCCGTGATCTCAACGTGACCGTGGACGGCGTCACGATAGCGCAAAACGGTCCTCCTCAATCAACTTCGTACTCTGCTCGGGCCGGTCTCCCGACCGAGCCCGCTTGTGACAGCGTAGAGGATACCACAAGAGCGAACGGAGAACAAAGACCGCATGCAAACGTTCAGGGGATCATGCGCGGCCGCACGCGCCAGTTTGCCATTCCGCGGCGTTGGTGATATCGTACCGGCGGCCTGACAGTATCATCTCTGGTTTTCGGAGCAGGCTGTGGCCGGTTTGTGACCGAGCCACGGTGAAAGTGAGGCAGACTTTCCAGTCTGCCGTTTGGACAGGCTAGAAAGCCTGCCCCACATGCCATTCCCCCAGCTTATTGAGAAGCTACCCCATAGAAAGAAGTGCGCTTACCCGATGCCCGATGACACGCTGAAGGTCGCCACTTTCAACGCCAACTCGATCCGCAGCCGGTTGGCCCTGATCCTGGATTGGCTACGCCGAGAGGCGCCCGACGTGCTGTGCGTCCAGGAGACCAAGGTGCAGGACCCGGACTTCCCCGTGACGGCCTTTACCGAAGCCGGCTGGCACGTCGCCTTCCGCGGCCAAAAAGCGCACGCCGGCGTCGCGATCATCAGCCGGGAGGAACCGGCCGAGGTCGCCTCAGGGTTCGACGCTGGCACATCGACGAGCTCAGCGCCAGGCGAGCCCGACCACCCGCGGCTGCTCCGGGCCGTGATCCGCGGCGTGCCAGTGGTGAACACCTACGTGCCCCAGGGCCGTAGCCCGGACTCCGAGTACTTTCAGTACAAGCTGGCGTGGTTCGGCCGGCTGCGGGAGCTGTTCGAGCGAGAGTACGCGCCGGACCGGCCGCTCATCTGGGTGGGCGATTTCAACGTGGCCCCCGACCCGATCGACGTCTACGACCCCGTGAAACTGGATGGCCAGGTGGACTATCACCCCGCGGCCCGCGCGGCCCTGGCGGGGGTCAAGGCGTGGGGGTTTGTGGACGTGTTTCGAGTGCACCACCCGGAACCCGAACAGTACAGCTACTACGACTACCGGATCCCCAACGCGGTCCAGCGGAAGATGGGTTGGCGGATTGACCACATTTGGGCCACCGCAGCGCTGGCCGAGCGCTCGACCGCGGCCTGGATCGACCTGGCCGCCCGGCTGGCGGAAAAACCCTCGGATCACACCTTTGTGGTAGCGGAATTCCACATGGACGCCCGGCCGTAGGGCCGTTTGGCAAAAGCCGCGCGATCTGGTAGACTGTTGCTATCCATTCAGGGGTGGGAAATTTCAGGTTTACAAAGGAGTGTACCCATGAACTATCGTGAACTCGGTCGCACTGGCTGGCAGATTTCAGAGGTTAGCTTTGGCGCGTGGGCCATCGGTGGCGCCTGGGGCACGGTGGACGATGCCGAATCCCTGGCCGCGTTGCACCGCGCGATCGACCTGGGCGTCAACTTCATCGATACCGCCGACGTCTACGGCGACGGCCGCAGCGAGCGCCTGGTCGCGCAGGTGGTGCGCGAGCGGGCCGGCGAACGGATCTACGTGGCGACTAAGGCCGGTCGCCGGCTGTCACCCCACACCGCGGACGGCTACAATCGGGAGAACCTCACCGCGTTCGTCGACCGCAGCCTGCGCAACCTGGAGACCGACACCATCGACCTGCTGCAACTGCACTGCCCGCCCACCGAAGTCTACTACCGGCCTGAGGTTTTCGGCGTGCTGGACGACCTGGCCGCGGCTGGCAAGTTGCGGTACTACGGCGTCAGTGTGGAGAAGGTGGAAGAGGCGCTGAAGGCCATCGAGTATCCCAACCTGCAATCGGTCCAGATCATCTTCAACATGTTTCGCCACCGGCCGGCCGAGCTGTTCTTCCCGCAGGCGCAAGCCCACCGCGTGGGCATCCTGGCCCGCGTGCCGCTGGCCAGCGGCATGTTGACAGGCAAGATGAAGCCGACCACTACTTTCGCGCCGGACGATCATCGCAATTTCAACCGCCACGGCGAAGCGTTCGACGTGGGCGAGACCTTCGCCGGCGTGCCGTACGAAGTCGGGCTGGCCGCGGTGGAGGAGCTCCGGCGCTACGCGCCGTCCAGGGGCGCTGTGGCCCAACTGGCGTTGCGCTGGATCCTGATGTTCGACGCGGTGACCTGCGTCATCCCTGGCGCCAAACGCCCGCGCCAGGCAGAGACCAACGTCGCGGCCTCCGCCCTGCCGCCCCTCCCCATGGACACGATGGTCGCGGCCAGAAAGACCTACGACCGCCTGATCCGGCCGCACGTGCACCAACGGTGGTAGGGGACGATTGACGATTGCGGATTGCAGATTTCGGATTTGCGATTGCAGCTACGATCCACAGCCGGTCGACAATAGCGCGCTGGTGGGCGCGTCCGCGGTCGCGGTGGAGAGGCTGGCGCCCCAGGGGTACGTCCAGGTATGCGGGGAGCGGTGGCAAGCCGAAGTGCAGGGCGATGCGCCCCCGGTTGAGGCAGGCGCGCGCGTTCAGGTGCAAGGCATCCGCGGGCTTACCTTGCTTGTGAGACACCACGAGGCGCGCCTCCCAAGTGAAGCCGCACCCCACTCAACGCTCAACCCGAACAAGTGACTGTCCAAGGCCCGGTGGCCTTTGCCTTCCTTCTGAGCAAAGAATCGCATGTTTCTTCCAACCACCAGACAAGAGCTGGATGAACTGAGCTGGGACCGGCTGGACGTCCTGCTCGTCACCGGCGACAGCTATATCGACAGCCCCTTTATCGGCATAGCCATCATCGGGCGCCTGCTCGCCCAGGCGGGCTATCGCGTCGGCGTCATCGCGCAACCCGACATGACCTCGGCCACCGACATCACCCGCCTGGGCGAGCCCACGCTGTTCTGGGGGGTCAGCGCCGGCAGCATCGATTCCATGGTCGCCAACTACACCGCAACCAGGAAACGGCGCAAACAGGACGACTACACGCCCGGCGGAGTCAACGACCGGCGCCCCGACCGGGCCGTGATTGCCTACTGCAACCTGATCCGTCGATACTTCAAGGACACTCGCCCGCTCGTCCTCGGTGGCATCGAGGCCAGCCTGCGCCGCGTCGCGCACTACGACTTCTGGTCGGACAAAATCCGCCGGTCGATCCTGTTCGACGCCAAGGCGGACGCGCTCCTGTACGGCATGGCCGAACGCAGCGTCATCGAGTTGGCTGAGCGCCTGAAAGCCGGGCGGGATTTCGACGATGTCCGGGGGCTATGCTACATCGCCCGTGAACGACGCGCAGATTACCTGGTGTTGCCATCCTACGAAGACGTGGCGCAGGATAAGCAGGCATTCATCAAGATGTTCCATACGTTCTACCGCAACAACGATCCGCTGACGGCCCAGGGCTTATGTCAACAGCATGGCGCGCGCTATCTGGTTCAAAACCCACCCGCCCCCTACCTCGCCCAGGGCGAGCTGGATGCGGTTTACGCGCTCGGCTTCGAGCGGGATGTGCACCCATTCTACCGGGCCCAGGGAGAGGTACGGGCGCTGGACACGATCAAGTTCTCGATCGCTACCCACCGCGGGTGCTACGGCGAGTGCAACTTCTGCGCCATCGCGGTGCACGAAGGCCGGACGGTGCGCTGGCGCAGTCAGGCGTCGATCCTGGCCGAAGCTCGACACCTGACCACGCACCCCGACTTCAAGGGTTACATCCTCGACGTCGGCGGCCCGACGGCCAACATGTACGGCTACGAGTGCCAGAAGAAACTGGCGCACGGCGTCTGCGATGGGCGCAGGTGCGCGTACCCGGAGATCTGCCCCCAACTGAAGGTCGATCACGCTCCACAGATCGAGCTGCTGCAAGCGTTGCGGAGGCTGGAGGGTGTCAAGAAGGTGTTCGTGGCTTCGGGCATCCGCTATGACCTGTTGCTGGCTGACCAGGCGCACGGCGGAGCATACCTGACCGAGGTTGTCGGGCATCACGTGTCGGGCCAGATGAAGATCGCGCCCGAGCATACCCAGGAACATCTGCTCCACCGGATGGGCAAACCGGGTCAGGCGCCCTTGCTGGCATTCCGCGAACTGTTCTACAAGGCCACCCAGGCCGCAGGCAAACCCCAGTTCCTGACCTACTACCTGATCGCCGCGCATCCGGGCTGCACCGAAGGGGATATGGTGCAACTCCGAGCGTTCGCCAGCCGGGAGCTGAAGATCAACCCTGAACAGGTCCAGGTCTTCACCCCCACGCCTTCCACCTATTCCAGCTTGATGTACTACACCGAGCTGGACCCGTTCACCGGCGAGCCGCTCTTCGTGGAAAAGGATCTGGCGCGCAAAGAACGCCAGAAGCGCATCATGGGGAAGAAGTAATGGGCGTATTCCAGATTGGCTTGTATTGCTCGATATGTTCGCCTCACACCGTGTTGCGTTTTGCGTGTTGCGTATTGCGTGATGGACCATGTACCTCGTACAGCCAGGAGGACAAACCCAACTGATGTGGGTGTATTGAAAATGAGTTATGGCCCCTGTCAGCGGAGCATCCTGAGTAGGCCTGTACGTATCCTCTCAATAATCCGGGGTGGCTGTGGCCGGTCTCCTGACCGAGCCACGGTGGCTCGGTCA
>MNXL01000301.1 GCA_001871755.1 Anaerolineae bacterium CG2_30_64_16 | reverse complement strand
CGCATCCGCAGATGCGCCTGGCGCGGCGCGTGTGTGAGGATCAACATGAATCCACCCCGCGTCCTTTTTCTTTGCACCGGCAACTCGGCCCGCAGCCAGATGGCTGAGGCGCTGTTGCGCAAGCATGGCGGCGACCGTTTCGAGGTGCATAGCGCCGGCCTGGCGCCGCAGGAAATCAACCCCTACACCCGCCGCGTCCTGGCCGAGAGCGGCCTCGACATGGCGGGCCAGTCGGCCAAGGGGCTGGAGGTCTACCTGGACAAGCTGCACTTCGGCTACCTGATCACCGTGTGCGCCAACGCCGAGACGCGCTGTCCCGTCTTCCCCGGCATGGGCGTGCGGTTGCATTGGCCCTTCGATGACCCGGCAGCCGTGGTGGGAAGCGACGCGGAGAAGCTGACCGCGTTCCGCCGCGTGCGTGATCAGATCGAAGCACGGATCCTGGCCTGGCTGCGCGAGCTGACCGTCTGATGGGGCGAGGAGTCGTATCATGGGCGTTGGCATGACTGCGGCCGCGGCCGGGACGCCTGAGGCGCGCGCGTCGCACGAAGCGCGGCCGGCGCACCCTTTGCAGCGCCGCCGGCGGCCCGGCGAGGCGCTGATCCAGGGCTTTCTGGCGTTTTGCGGGGTCATTTCGATCTTCACGACGCTGGGCATTGTCTTCGTGCTGGGCCGCGAGTCGCTGCTTTTCTTCAGCAAGCCCGAAGTGACCCTGGCTGAGTTTCTGCTGACTACCCACTGGCAGCCGGCCGTCGGTGAGTTCGGCATCTGGCCGCTGGTGAGCGCCACGGTCCTCACCAGCCTGATGGCGATGCTGGTGGCGCTGCCGCTGGGGCTGGCGGTGGCGATCTACCTCAGCGAATATGCCTCCGCGCGGGCGCGCAACCTCCTCAAGCCGATCATGGAGGTGCTGGCGGGGATCCCGACGGTGGTCTACGGCTACTTCGCGCTCACCTTCATGACCCCCACTCTGCGCACGATCTTCGGCGCCAATGTGGTGGAAATCTACAACACGGCATCGGCCGGCCTGGTGATGGGCATCTTGATCCTGCCGCTGGTCAGCTCAATGAGCGAGGACGCCCTGAGCGCGGTGCCGCGGTCGCTGCGCGAGGCAGCTTATGGCCTGGGCGCCACCAGGCTCGAAGTGGCGCTCAAGATCGTCTTGCCGGCGGCGCTTTCAGGGCTGGCGGCCGCGGTCATCGTCGCCATCTCCCGCGCCATCGGCGAGACGATGATCGTGGCGATTGCGGCGGGCGCGGGGCCAAACTTCACCCTTAACCCGTTCAAGGCAGCCGAAACGATGACCGGCCACATCGTCCGCATCAGCGGCGGCGACCTGAGCTACGATTCGTTGGACTACGACAGCCTCTTTGCCATCGGCATGCTGCTCTTCCTGATGACCCTGGGCCTGAACCTGATCTCGCAACGGGTGGTGCGGCGGTTTCGTGAGGTGTACGAATGAGCGCAGAGACGAACGGGCCGCTGGGCGGCGCGGAACAGACGTTCGATGCCGGCCTGCCCCAACGCAAGCGGGTGGCGGTCGCCTGGCATACCCTCTTCCTGGCGTCTACGATCATCGGCGTCATCGCGCTGACCGCCTTGCTGTACACGGTGATCAACCAGTCGTTCGGCCTGGTGGCGGTGCAGAACCGGATCGAGCCGGCGAGCCTGGCCGTGGACGGCGTGCCGCTGGCGCAGCTTACCCAAGAGCAATACGTCGCGATCCTCCAGGCCAATCTGTCGCCCGGTGTCTTTCGGCGTTACGACTCGGAGCAGCCCTTCACCGAACGGTCGCGCGAGAATCTCTACGCCCTGGTGTTAGAACGGGTTGTCCAACCGCGCTACGTGAAGACCTGGCCCCTGATCGCCGCGTTCTTCGACCGCGCCGCCATCGAGACCGAGGTCGCCCGCGACTTTCCAGGGGCGAAGCTGGTCTTCCGCTCGTGGGTCACGCCGGACTTCCTACGCAGCCCGCAGGCGTCGGCGCCTGAGCTGGCTGGCGTGCGCACGGCGATCTTGGGCTCGCTCTGGACGATCCTGATCACGATTCTGACGGCGCTCCCCATCGGCGTGGGCGCAGCCATCTACCTGGAGGAATACGCGCGCGCTAGTTGGGCCACGCGGCTCATCCGCACTAACATCACCAACCTGGCGGGGGTGCCCTCGATCATCTACGGCATGTTGGGGCTGGCGATCTTCGTGCGCGGGGCCGAGGCGCTCACCAGCGGCGCCGCCTTTGGCCTGGCCGATCCGACGACGGCCAACGGCCGGACGATCCTCTCGGCCGGCCTGACCCTGGCCTTGCTGATCCTGCCGCTGCTCATCATCAACGCGCAGGAGGCGATCCGGGCCGTGCCGCGGTCGCTGCGCCAGGCCAGCTATGGCCTGGGCGCGACGCAGTGGCAGACCATCTGGCGCCACGTGTTGCCCAGCGCGCTGCCGGGCATCCTGACGGGCACGATCCTGGCAATCTCGCGGGCCATCGGCGAGACGGCGCCGCTGGTGGTGATCGGCGCCTCGACCTTCATCGTCGTGGACCCCAACGGGCCTTTTGCCAAGTTCACGACCCTGCCGATCCAGATCTATCAATGGACCAGCCGACCCCAGCCGCAGTTTCGCAACCTGGCGGCGGCCGCGATCCTCGTGCTGCTGGCGCTCTTGCTGACCATGAACACGTCCGCCGTCCTGTTGCGCAATCGTTATAGCCGGAGAGCCTGATGTTTGCTAATCACCAGCCGATCGTTCCAGCCACCATACCCGCCCCCAATGGCGAGTATGCCATCGAAGCGCAGGGGTTGAGCGTCTTTTATGGCGGCTTTCGCGCCGTGAAAGACATTGCCCTGAAGGTGCGCACCCGCAAGATCACCGCGTTCATTGGGCCATCGGGCTGCGGCAAGAGCACGCTGCTGCGCGCCTTCAACCGGATGAACGAGTTGATCCCGACCGCGCACGCGGCCGGCGCGGTACTCTATCACGGCCAGGATATCTATGCCCCCGATGTGGATCCCGTGGAAGTGCGCAGGCGCATCGGCATGGTGTTCCAGAAGGCCAACCCGTTTCCCAAGACCATCTACGAGAACGTGGCCTGGGGCGCGACCATCAATGGCTACCGGGGTAACATGGCTGAGTTGGTGGAGCAATCGCTGCGCCAGACCGCGCTGTGGGATGAGGTGAAAGACAAGCTGCAGCAGAGCGCACTGGCCCTCTCCGGTGGGCAACAGCAGCGCCTCTGCATCGCCCGCGCGATTGCCGTCAAGCCCGACATCATCCTGATGGACGAGCCGGCGTCCGCGCTCGATCCCATCGCCACGCTCAAGATCGAGGAGTTGATGCGCGAGCTGGCGCAGAACTACACGATCATCATCGTCACCCACAACATGCAACAGGCCGCCCGCGCGTCCGACTTCACCGCATTCCTGCTGATGGACAGCGACCGGGCGGGGACGCTGATCGAGTACGGGCCGACACGGCAGATCTTCACCCGGCCCACGGATCAGCGCACCGAAGACTACATCACCGGGCGCTTCGGATGAGGAGGGAACATGGGTATCGGTGCGCGTGCACACTTTGCAAAGGCCCTGGCGCAGCTTCAGGAGAATGTCCTGGAATTGGGTAGCCGGGCGCGGCGGGCGGTGGCCGATGGCCTGGCGGCACTGACGACCGGCGACGCCGACCTGGCGCGCGCGGCCATCGCCGCCCCGAACCCCGGCGACGTGCCCGGCGCTTCCCCCGGCTCGATCCGACCGTCGATCATCAGGAACTTGAACTGGGGCACATCCACCAGTTCGACCTTCCTGGTGGACGGCGCGTACAGGTGCTTCCACTGTTTGCGCACGGCAAGCTGTGTCACCATCCTGACCTCCTTGGACCGGATTCGCCGCCGGGTGTCGTCCACCCCGAACGTGTAGACGCCGAGAACCTGCCTGTTCCCCGGCAAGCCGCCAACACGCGCAGGATGACGCAGTGGTGCGTCTGGTTGGGCGCCACGCCTCACCCTACCGCGATGCCTTCACCCCACCGCCAGCAAGCGCGCGCTTGACCTCGGCCAGCACGGCCTTCTCGTCCACCATCGTAATGTCGCCCGGCGTCTCCTGGACCAGGATGCCGTGCGCGGCGCCCCACTGGACGGCCGTTTCGAGATCCTTGCCCTTCAGGAGCGCTGCCAGCACACCGGACATGAACGAATCGCCCCCGCCGGTGCGGTCACCGATGGGTATATTGGTGCGGAGCGGCGCCGCGTAGAAGGTGTCGGCCGCCACGTCGTAGAGCACCGCGCCCCAGTCGATCGTGTCGGCGCTGGTAGCTCCACGCCATTGCGTCCCGATCAGGCTCAGGTTAGGGAAATCGTGCGCGACCTGGCGCACAGTACCCTTGTACGCTTCGAACCATTCGGCAAACGGCATCTTGCCGGACACCTTTGTCTCGTAGCCCAGCGCGTCGCTCAGGTCCGAGTCGTTGCCCACCAGAAAGCCCAGGTAAGGCGCGATGGTCTGGTTGATCTCACGGGCGCGCGCCTTGTTCGGCTCCACCTTGGAGCGATAGTTCAAGTCCGCGGCCACGAAGACGCCGTGCTCATTGGCCTTCTTCACCCCTTCGATCGCCAGGGCGGCCGAGGTGGGCGAGATGAGGGTGAAAATACCGCCGGTGCTGAAGATGCGCGCGCCCTCTGTCCCGAACAGTGTGTTCCAGTCGAAATCCCCCTCGCGCAGCTCGCGCACCGCTGTATGCGCGCGATAGTAGAGGGTGTCCGATGCGATGACACCCTTACCGACGTACGTGAAGTTGACGCCGTTCATCAGCGTCCCCTTCTGGTCGGTGGAGAAACGGGAGCCGTCGTTTTTGGTGTTGAACCAGATGATCTTGCTCGTGTCCACGCCCGCCCCGCGCAGTTGGTTGCGGATGTTGGCGCCGATGTGATCATCCACCAGCGCGGTCAACACGCCTGCGCGTAAGCCGAAGGTGTAACCCAGCCCACAGGCGACGTTTGTCTCGCCGCCACCCTGAAAGATGCGCATCTGCCGCGCCAGCGCTGTTGGCACGTCGAACGGGTCGAACCGCAGCATCACTTCGCCCAGCGCCACGCCGTCGTAGCGGCAACTCCCGGCCGACTTGATCTCCTGATAGGTCACTACCTTATCCGCCATAGCTTACCCTCCAAAATCAAGTTTGTAGTCTCAGTAGATCACAGTTTCAAGCTCCGGGCGGGTCCGTGACCCGCCCGATCATGGATCGGGCGAGAGCAAATCGTGATCTACTGAGTCTAGCGGGTCTAGCCCGATATCCGAAGCCAGGCCACGCAGGCTCGCCACGACGTCCGGTGGCAGTGCGATCCCATCCACCAGCGCCGCATGCCGGCGTTCCCATTCCATCTCTCCGGGCAGATAGATGCGATCCACGCCCTGGACTTTGGGCGCCACCTTGATCTCGCGGATCATGCCATCCATCCGCCCCTTGAACTCGGCCACCGGCATCATGGCGGCCACATCGATCGCGATGAACGCGTACCCTTCGTCGGTCGGCTCCAGCGTGTCGGCGACCCAGCTCTTGATCTGGCTCAAGAGGGATGCGCCCGTGAGCACGCCGGCGAGCACCTCGACCAACACCGCCAGTCCGTAGCCCTTGTGGCCGGCCATCGGCAGTTGCGCGCCCTTTTCGGGATATTGGCTCGGGTCCGTGGTGGGCATCCCATGTTCGTCGACCAGCCAGTTTTCGGGGATACGCTTGCCGAGCGCCTTGGCCGCAAAGATCTTGGTCGCCGCGACCGCGCTGGTGGCGATATCCAGAGACACCGGCGGCTCCTCGCCCGCGGGCGCCGCGTACGCGATGGGATTCGTGCCCAGCACCTTGCCCCGTGCACCCGGCGCAATCATGCACGGGTCCACGTTGCACATCGCCAACCCGATCATGTCATCTTTCAGCGCCATGTTGGCGTAGAATCCGGCCGCGCCGAAATGGCTGGCGTGTCGGACGCCGACAAAACCGATGCCGGACGCCTTCGCTTTGCGCATCGCCAGCTCCATGGCGCGGTACGCGACCGCCGGCGGCATGGCGTTGCGGGCGTCGATCATCGCCCACGCCGGCCCTTCCCCGGCCACCTCAGCGGTGGCCGTGGGATCGATGCGCCCGGTGCGGACATTCTTGAGCAAGCCGCGCAATTGCCGGGTGCCGTGCGTGAAGGTCCCCAGCATGTCGGTGGTCACCAGGACCTCGGCTGTCAAACGCGCGTCATCTTCGCACACCCCGGACGCACGCATCGCCGCGATGCAGAATGCAGTCAGGTCTTGCGGCGCGACCCTGACGCCAGTGGCAGGTGTTGTCTCCATAATTCCTCCTGAATCAGAAGCTATATCCTTGTAGTTTCTGGCAGCCCAAACAGCTACCAGATCATCGTTCCGCCGTCCATCACGACCAGGCGCCTGGTCATAAAGGAGGACGCAGGCGACGCCAGATACACGACCAGACCCCCAATATACCGACCACCGATCTACTGCCCCAACTGCGCCATGAACTGAAACGCGCGATCGGCGTGGCCTGGCAAATCCTCGTGCGCGAAGTCGGGGTAGACGGAGAGCGCCTTCTTGGCCGTGATTTTGTTGTACGCCGCAAACTGGGAGGACGGCGGGCAAATCTGGTCCATCAGGCCGACCGCCATCAGCACCTCCCCGCGGATGCGCGGGGTCAGGAATTGCACGTCGATATAGCCCAACCGGGTGAAGACCTCTTCCTCGTGCGCGTGGTGCGGATCCCTCTTGCGGAACCATTCGCGCAACTCGGCGTAGGCGTCCTTCGCCAGGTCGATGTCCCAAACGCGCTTGTAGTCGCACAGGAATGGGAACATCGGCACGACGCGCTTGATGCGCGGCTCCAGCGAGGCGCACGCCAGCGTCAACCCGCCGCCCTGGCTGCCGCCCATCGCGCCGACCCGCTCCGGGTCCACGTCGGGCATCTCCAACACGATCTTGGCGATCTGTGCAGTGTCGAGAAAGTTCTGGCGGAAGAGCAGCTTCTCCGGCGCATCGTCGAGGCCGCGGATGATGTGGCCGCGCAGGGTCCAGCCCTGAACGCCACCCTTGTCTTCCGAAAGGCCGCCCTGACCACGGCAGTCGAGCGCGGCCACAGTGTAACCCAGCGCCACATACGGCAGCTTGGGCGTCCAGTCGCCGGAATCGCCGGTGTAGCCGTGGAACTGCAGGACCGCCGGATGCGGCGCGGTCGCGTGGCGGGGTCGCAGCAGCTTGGCATGAATGCGCGCGCCGCCGATGCCGGTGAAATACAGATGCGCACACTCGGCAAACGGCGTCTGGAAGTCCGCCGGTATGATCTCGATCTGCGGATCGATGGCCTGCATCTCGGCCAGGCCGCGCTCCCAGTATTCGTCGAAATCTGCCGGCCGCGGGTTGATCCCCTGGTAGGTCTGCAACTCATCATACGGCATGTCGAAGGTAAGTGGCATCGGTGACCTCTTGTTGACTGGGCCTGTCCCGGCATCAGCGAGTCAGGCGCATGAATTGGGTAAGCCGATCGTTCAGCCTTCCTGACTCGTCGGCTGGCTCGGCAGCGCCATCTTGGCCGTGAGCCCACCGTCTAAAACCATCACGTATCCTGTCATGAATTCCGACGCGTCGGAGAGCAGATAGCAGATCGCGTAGCCGATGTCCTCCGGCGGTATCCTCTCAAAAAGGCGGGGACAAATCTGCTCAAGCCGAGTCCGTGACTCGGCGGGCGAGCGGCGGATCACGGATCCGCCTTGAGCTGTCCCGGACTATTGAGAGGATACCGCCGGCGCACCGATCCGGCCCCACGGCGCCAACGCGTCCCCAACCTCGCGAGTGTAGTACTTTGCAGCGGAAATCCTTGTGCAGTTGAAGGGGATGCGCAAAGTACTTTA
>MNXL01000341.1 GCA_001871755.1 Anaerolineae bacterium CG2_30_64_16 | reverse complement strand
TCCAGCGGCGCTGCCAGCGGGAACCTGGATGCCCGATAGAAGCATTCGGGCATGACGGCTGAGTAGTTACAAACGTAAAACGTAAGTTACTACTCAGCCTTTGTGGTGATGTCATTCCCGCAAGCTCTTAGCGGGAATCCAGCGGCGCTGCCAGCGGGAACCTGGATGCCCGATAGAAGCATTCGGGCATGACGGCTGAGTAGTTACCCAATTTACCAATCTACCAATCTACCAACCACCGCGACAATGCACCCCAAAATGAGGATACCGAATGGGCATCAAGGATCTATTCAGGCCACGCGAGGAGATGTTCCTGCAACTCCTGGTCGATGAATCGGCCAAGGCGCTGGAAGCGTTGGAGGAGTTGCAGCGCTTTGTCGAGAACGGCAACCCGCAATCGGCCCGCCGCGTCCGGCAGATCGAGAAGGAGGCCGACGAGCTGCGCCGGATCATCAGCCACGAACTCGACCGCACCTTCATCACGCCGATCGACCCCGAGGATATTTACTCACTGTCGCGTACGATCGACGAGATCGTGGACTACGCGGACTCCACGGTCGAGGAGATGCAACTGTTCGGGATCGCGGGCAACAACTATCTGCGCCAGATGGTGGCGCTGGTGTTGGAAGGCGCGCAGGAGATCCACCTGGCGATGGTGCGCTTGCGCGATCACCCAGGGGTCGCCGGAGAGCACGCGTCGCGCGCCCGCTCGTTGGAGAACAAGGTCGAGGCGATCTACCGGCACGCCGTGGCCCAAGTCTTCGACAACGCCAAGGACCTGCCGCGCGTCGTCGAGGGGTTGAAGTACCGCGAGGTCTATCGCCACCTCAGCAACGCGGCCGATCGCTACGTCGAGGCCGCGGACGTGGTCGGCCACATCGTGGTCAAGGTTGCATAGGGAGGAGCGGGACTTTGCGAGCAGTCGTGCAGCGCGTCAGCCGGGCATCGGTGACGGTGGACGGGAAAACGGTCGGCGCGATCGGCCGCGGCTTCCTGGTGCTGCTGGGCGTCACCCACGCGGACGGCCAGGCCGAAGCCGACTGGCTGGCGCGCAAGATCGCCGGGCTGCGGATCTTCGAGGACGACGCCTCTTCGAGGATGGGCAAGCTGAACCTGGGGCTGGCCGACATCGGCGGCGCGGTGCTGGTCGTGTCGCAATTCACCCTGTACGGTGACGCGCGCAAGGGCCGCCGGCCCTCCTTCACCGCCGCGGCCCGCCCCGAACAGGCTGAGCCGCTGGTGTCCTACTTCGTCGACCAACTGCGCGGCCAGGGCTTGCACGTCGAGACCGGCCAGTTCCAGGCCAAGATGGACGTGGCGCTGGTCAACGACGGCCCGGTCACCCTCTGGCTGGACACCGCCGACGCGCTGCGATAAATTATACTCGACAAGGTGACGGGGTGACAAGGGGCTGCCGATGCGGGCATCGTCTCGATGCACAGCATCGGACGACCTCACCTTGTGACCGTCGCGAGTATACAATGCAGCGACCGGTAAACCAGGCCAGGTCGGTTGACGGGCCGTTCAGCCCCATTCATGGGGCGCCGCTCAGGTAGCCCGGTCGATTTATCGCCGGGCGGGCTGGCATGATGGACGGCGCGCCGGGCTGAACAGGTATGATCACGCAGACAGAACGAGGAGGCTCCCAGGTGAGAAGCAGTCCCCTGGCCTTGGGTAGGCGCACCGCGAGCGCCCACGGTGCGCCCAGCGTCATCGGTGTCCTCATCATGATCGTCGTCATCACGAGCGAGTGCACGTTCGTGCCGACGCCACTCCCGGAAACGCCGACCCGCGTCACGCTCAACATGGCCAACCCCGCGGCCATTCACTGCGCCAAGCGCGGCTACGTCTACGAGACGCGCCGCGGCACCGACGGCCAGGAGTTCGGCGCCTGCATCTTCCCCGACGGCACTGAATGCGACGGCTGGGCCTACTTCCGAGGGGAATGCGGCCCTGGCGCGCAAGGAGCGACCCCAATGCCCCAGAGTAGCCCGGAGTCGATCGAAGAGCTTGCCCCGGTCCCCGGCGAACAGCAGGCCTATGCCTGGTATGGCTACGTGGCAGCGCGGCTGCCGCCGCGGCGCGCGCCGGCGGCCGCGGCGTTCGACGGCGTGCTGGTGTTGATGCCGGAAGGCACGGGTGAAGTAGGCCTGGTCGGCGGCAATGCCGAAGCCACAGCCGGCATCCAGGCGCTGCGTGACCAACCAGCGCCCGATAAATACGCCCACTTCTGGGGTACCTTGAGTTGCGACGCGCCTGATTTGGGCGGCTGTCAGCTCCTGGTCACGCGGCTGCGCGTCGACGGCCCCGGTCCCTTTTTCCAGCCTGACCCGGTCGAAGGGTGGGAGGGGCTGATCCTCAGCGCGGCGACCGGGCCGCGATCCGGCCGTGATGACCGCTTCGTGCTCCGCGGCGACTTCGCCGTTCAATACGGCATCGACGCCGGGAACCGCCCACAGATTGCCGAGCAGTTAGCGAGCCTGCGTAATGCCGATACCGTCGTTCGGATCTGGGGCCAGCTCAACGCCGGCGTACCGGATTGGAACGGCGCTCAAATCCAGGTGACCCGGCTGGAGGTCGTCGGTCCGGCGCCAGATTGATCGGGGGATCACATGGACACATCCGCAATCATCGTCGAGTCTGTGACCCACCGTTTCGGAAAGCTCGTTGCGGTGGACAACCTTTCGTTCGGTGTAGACCAGGGCGAGATCTTCGGCCTGCTCGGTCCCAACGGCGCGGGGAAGACCACGGCCATCAACCTGATCACCGGTCTGCTGCGCCGCCAGCACGGCGCGATCAAGGTCATGGGGTTCGACCCCCTGACCGAACCCCGCCAAGTCCGGCAACTGATCGGGTACGTGCCCCAAGAGACCAACCTCTACGCGGACCTGAACGCGGTGGACAACCTGCTCCACCACGCCGCGCTCTACTGCGCCGACCTGAAGGCCGCGCCCGGGCGGATCGAGGCACTGTTGCGGATGATGTCGCTGGGGGAGCGGCGCAGCGACCCGGTCAGGACCTATTCCGGCGGCATGAAGCGCCGGCTGGCCCTGGCGCGGGCGCTGCTGCACGAGCCGCAGGTCATCTTCTTCGATGAGCCGACCCTGGGTGTGGATGTGCAGGGCCGGCACATGCTGTGGGAGCACATCAAGGCGCAACAGGCACAGGGCAAGACCTTCATCGTCTCCACCAACGACATGGCCGAAGCGGACGCGCTCTGCGAGCGGCTGGTGATCATCGACCACGGCCGCGCCATCGCGCTGGACGCGCCCGAACAGCTCAAGACCGCGCTGGGCCGCGACATCATAGAGCTGCGCACCACGCCCGCGGTAGAGGACCCGGCCGCGCTGTTTGCCGGGCTGGGGATCGGCGCGATCACGCGCACCACGGCCGACCAATTGCGGATCGAGGTGCAGGACGCCGAGGCCATCGTCGGCGAGTTCATCAGCCGGGTGACGGCTATCGGCCATCGGCCGCAGCATCGCCTGGAGTCGGTGCGCATCGCCCGGCCTTCGTTGGACGACGTCTTCCTGCACCACACCGGCCGCGGTCTGAGGGAGTAGCGCATGGCCCGCTTCCGACTGCTCCTGCTGACCGAGTTCAAGCTGTTCCGAGCTACCGTGCCGGTCCACCTGATCGCCATCCTCCAGCCGACCTTGCTCTTCCTGCTGATGGGGCTGGTGCTGGTGTACCCCACCTTCGATATGGCCGTGGCTCGACCGACCACCCCCGAGGCCGCGGCCCATGTGGAGGCGTTGGTGAGCGCCATGCGCCAGGTCGGGTCGCCCATCGGGTTGCCCTATATCAACCCGATCCTGGTCGAGGCGCCCGTGCAGGGCGCCACGCGCCAGATCATCACGGTGGAAGATCGGGATGGGGCGCCGACCGCAGTGCAACGCTACGGCCTGATCGACAGCAACCTGGTGAAGAACTTCCGCAACCGGTTGACCGCGGCCGGGCTGCGGCTGTGGAACGGCAGCCTGGGCCGCCGCGGCGTGCTGGTGGAGGAACATCCCTGGCTGCCGCGCGACCTGCCCTACACACTCTATTTCGGTGTGGCGCTGCTCCCGATGACGGTCTGCCTCGCGGCGTCGCTGCTCGGCGGTGTCGGAACGGCCATGGACTTCGAGTTCGGCGCCATCACGGAGTATCGTCTGGCCCCGCTATCCCCGGCGCTGATCCTGGCCGCGCGGCTGGTCCGGCTGGTGCTGACCGCGCTGGTGTCGGCCGGCATCCTGCTGGCGGCGATCGGCCTGAGCACCGGCGCCTGGCCGCAGGCTTCCCCGCAGCTCGCCGCGCTCCCGCTGGTTGCCGCGATCTTGCTCCCCGTCGCAGTGACCGCAGGCTGCCTGGGCATCATCGCCGGGCTGATCCTGCGCCGGACGATCCCCACCTTCGTGGTCGGTCTGACTGCGTCCCTGGGGGGCTGGCTGCTGGGGGACGCGTTCGGGCTGGCCGCCGGTTTCGGGGGCGGATATCAGGCCGTCAGCCGCCTGACGCCGAACGCCCACGCGGTCGAGCTGCTCTTCCGGCCCTACTACGGCGTGACTGTCGCCGCGCCGGCCAGCTCCGCGCTGGCGCTCACGCTCTTCAGCGGGGGAATGGTGCTGCTGACGGCCCTGGCTTATCGTCGAGCGGTGATCCGGCCAATGGGGGATCATCCCCGGCAACGGAGGTCGCGGCGATGAGGCGTTTCTGGATCCTGCTCTCCACCGAGCTGAAGGCCTGGCGGCACGACCCGATCACCGCGCTGGGCGGGTTCATCGCGCCGGCTGTCATGCTGGTCGCGTTCGGTCTGCTGTTCGGCGGCCGGCTGACCTTCAAGATCGCGCTGGTGAACCAGGATGCCGGCCCCTACGGCGCGCTCCTACGCCAGACCTTCGACGAGGTGCTCTCGCCCTTCGGCACATCCTACTACGATGTCGCCGATCTGCCGGAGGACGCAGCCTGGCGCGCGTATCAGACCTTCCGCATCGACGGCGTCTGGGTGATCCCGGCCGATTTCTCGGCGCGGCTTGCCGCGGGGGAGGGGCCGACGGTCGCGATGCATTTCATGAACTACAACGACGACCGGGCGAAAAACCACCGCATCTACGCCGCCGAGATCTTGTGGCGTTTCTACGAAAAGGCGCGAACTGAACTCCGTCCACCTGCCGAATTGCCTGAGCCGCCCCTGGCCTTGGCCGAAGTCTATCCCCTCCCCGTGATGATCGACTGGTTCCCGATCATCGCGGTAGGAATCGTGCTGCTGAGCATCACACTCGGCGGGATGATGAACATCTTTATGTTGACCTACAAAGAGCAGGTCGCCAGGATCACGCTGGAATTCGGGCTGGCGCCTCGCTTGCTGGCCTGGGCGCTGGCGCCCAAGGCGCTGTTGGCGCTGATCATGGGCTGGCTGACCGGGATTGTCGTGATGGGGTTGGTCTATCTCTGGATCGGGATCTGGCCGGGCCGCTATCTCTGGGCTGCGTGGCTGCTGGCGGGGCTCGTGGCGCTCTTTTGGATCGCGCTGGCATTGCTGCTGGGGCTACGGACGCGGAACTATATGCCCGGCGCCATCGCCACGATCTTGACCGGCGTCCTCGTCTTCTTCATCTCCGGCGGGCTCAGCCTGGTGCGCGCCAACGTGGATCGTGTGATCTGGCTGGCCTGGCTCTTCCCGAACACCTACGCGGTGGACCCGATCCGCGATCTGGTCCTGTTCCACGCCTGGCCGGCCGACTGGACGATCACGCTGCTCAGGCTGATCGCGTTCGCCGGGCTGAGCCTGGCCGTCGGGATGGGGCTGGCGGCGCGGGGGTTGCGGCGGTGTGGGTAGGAATGCCTGACACGGTGACACGGTGACACGGTGACACGGTGAGATGGGGAGGAGGGGAGAAATGGTCGAATGTCTGCTGGAGCCGGGCTGCGACCCCTGCCAGTGGCGCCCGTCATTCCCGCACACGCGGCCCGTCATTCCCGCACACGCGGGAATCCAGGCCCGTCATTCCCGCGCAAGCGGGAATCCACATGATGGCAAACTGGACACCCGCTTGCGCGGGTGTGACGAGTGGAACGTCATTCCCGTAACCGCGCCTCCTGACTGAGGTAAGGCCACTATGCATGACGCTGAACAAACACCCTGCGGCGCGCCCGATCACGGCCCTGCGCCCCGGCAGACGCGACCCCAGGACTCGGACGCATCGCACGCGCCACGCTTCGACTGGCGGCGCTATCTGCGCGTGGTGCGCTTCTTCGCCCGCGTGTTTCTCTCGGTGATCTGGTGGGACCTGATCCTGCGCCATGTGCCTGGCGTCCGGGGCCTGGCCGTGCGGACATCGCGGGAGCGCTGGCGCCAGATCGCGCAGCGATTTCGCCGGCTGGCGATCCAGTTGGGCGGCGTGCTGATCAAGCTCGGCCAGTTCCTCAGCATCCGCGTGGACGTGCTGCCGCCGGAGGTCACCGCTGAGCTGGCCGGGTTGCAGGACGAAGTGCCGGCTGAGAGCCTGGTCGATGTGCAGGCCGTGGTCGCCGCCGAATTCGGCCGGCCGGCCGACGAGGTGTTCGCCTGGTTTGCGCCCGCGCCCGAAGCCGCAGCCTCGCTGGCCCAGGTTCACAAAGCCCGGCTGGTCGGCGGTCAAGAGATGGTGGTCAAGGTGCAACGGCCTGGGATCGAAGCCAGGGTAGAGACTGACCTGGCCGCCATCCGGGTCGCGGCCAACTGGCTGAAGCTGTACCGTCCCGTCACCCGCCGCGTCGATCTGGACCGGCTGGTCGGCGAATTTGCAGCCACCACCCGCGCCGAGCTGGACTTCATCGCCGAGGGGAAGAACGCCGAGCACTTCGCCGACGACTTCGCCGATGACCCCGGCATCTACATCGCGCGGGTCTATTGGCCCTACACCACCCGCCGCGTCATCACCCTGGAGAACGTCGCCAGCATCAAGATCACCGACCTGGCCGGCATCGAAGCCGCGGGGATCGACCGGGCCGAGGTGGCCCGCCGGCTCTATGACACCTATCTGGAGCAGATCTTCGTCAACGACTTCGTACATGCGGACCCGCATCCGGGCAACCTGTTCGTGCGGCCGTTACCCCCGTCCCCCGACGCGGACCCCAACGCGCCGCGGCCGTTCGAGCTGATCTTCGTCGATTTCGGCATGGTGGCCACCATCCCCAAGCCGTTGCGCGCCAGCCTGCGCGAGTACGTCATCGGCCTTGGCACGCGCGACTCGCATCGCATCGTCCAGGCCTACAGCGATTCGGGTGTCCTGCTGCCGGGCGCGGACCGCAAGCGGCTGGAGGAAATCCACGACGTATTGTTCCGCGGGCTGGAGGGGGTGACGATGGGCCAGCTCGGTGACGTCGCGATGGCGCAGGCTGAGATCATCATGCGGGAGTACCGCGACATCGTCTTCGAGATGCCGTTCCAGTTTCCGACCGAGATCCTGTTCGTCGCGCGGGCTGTGGGGATCCTGTCGGGGATGGCGACCACGCTGGACCCGGAGTTCGACCCGTGGTCGGCCACCATCCCGTTCGCCGAACGGTTGGCGGCGGACGAGCTGGGCGGCAACTGGCGCGCCTGGCTGGAGGAGGTGGGCGAGCTGGGCCGAATCGTCGCTCGTCTACCCTCCCGTGTCGACCGACTGATGACCCAGGCCGAACGCGGCGAGCTGGCGGTCCAGACTTCGCTCGCGCCCGACGCCACGAAAGCAGTCCGCCGCGTCGAACGCGCGGTCGACCGGCTCACGTGGGCGGTGATTGCGGTCGGGCTGTTGATCTCAGGGGTTGCGCTGCGCGCGGTCGAAGGGCCGGGCGGGCTGAGCAGTGGCCTGCTCATCGGGGCTGCGCTCGCGCTGGCGTGGGGATTGACCAGGCGGTGAGGTATACTTGACAAGGTGACGCCGATGCGGGCATCGTTTCGATGTATCTTCTCAATTCTTCGGGGAATCGCTCGCTGTGGCCGGTCTCCTGACCGAGCCACGGT
>MNXL01000163.1 GCA_001871755.1 Anaerolineae bacterium CG2_30_64_16 | reverse complement strand
TTACGCCGCTGCGCTTACGCCGGAACCAAAAAGACGACAGCCGCCACTCCCAAAATCCTTGCACAAAAAACAAGAATTTCGGGGGTTAGGCACTATCAATAATCCGGGGGCCACAGCGAACCCAAGAAACTGAGAATACACCTGCCGTAGACTGCCGGAGCGCGCATGATCTTTGTCGACAACGAGAACATCACCGACCCCAGGATCAACCTGGCGATCGAGGAACATCTCCTGCGCAACGTGTTTGCCGGAGAAGACCTCCTGCTTTTCTACGTCAATGCACCCTCGATCATCATCGGCCGGAACCAGAACACCCTGGCCGAGATCAACCCCAGGTACGTCGATGCGCACGGCATCATCGTCGTCCGCCGCCTCTCCGGCGGCGGCGCGGTCTATCACGATCTGGGCAACCTCAACTTCAGCTTCATCACGCGCTACACGCCGGAGAGCTTCCAGAACTTCCGCAAGTTCACCGGGCCAGTGATCCGCGTGCTGCACGAGTTGGGTGTTCCGGCCGAGCCAGGCGGCCGCAGCGATATCGTGGTGGCCGGCCGCAAGGTTTCCGGCAATGCCCAATATCGGACCGGGAACCGGATGTGGAGCCACGGCACGCTGCTCTTCGACTCGCGCTTGGAAGATGTGGCCTCTGCGCTCGACGTGTCGCTGGAGCAGATCACAGCCAGAGGCATCCAGTCGGTGCGCAGTCGCGTTGCGAATATCAGCGAGTTCCTCAGCATCGATCTGGACATCTCCGAGTTCCGGCGGCGGCTGATCCGGGGCATCTTCGACGGCGCCGACCCCATCCCGCAGTACAAACTGACCCCGCAGGATTGGGCCGCCATCCAAAAGCTCTCGGTGGAACGCTACGCCAGTTGGGAATGGAACTACGGCAAGTCGCTGGCGTTCGACGCTCGCAAGGAGCGCGTCCTGCCCACCGGCAAGATCGAAGCCCACATCAGCACCGACCGGGGCCTGATCCAGGCCGTGCGGTTCTCCGGGGACTTCGCCGGGGCGGCGGACCTGGCGGCCTGCGCGGCGCGGCTGGCCGGCGTGCGCTATGAGCGCGCCGACCTGGAAGCGGCACTGGCAGCGATCGATCTCACCCCCTACGTCGGCGCGATTGACCGCGGCGACCTCCTCAACCTGTTGTGGTGATCAGGTGACCGCCCCAAACCCAGACAATTCCCAAATGCCTTCTTAGCCATCTCTAAACATCGTTGGAGTTCGGTGGCCGGGAGCATGGCTTCCCCGGCGGGCCGGGCGATGGACACGGCGGGATGATGGGCCGCCCCGGCAGTATAGACATTACAGTCAGGGCAACGGGGGCATCGCCACATCGGCGGTGCCCCCGTTGCGCGTGAACCCCTGAGATTTTGATCGCCCTTACCTCTTCAGCTCGGAGGTGCAGTGCGGGCAGCGGGTCGCCTTGATCGGGATCTCCGTCTTGCAGAACGGGCATTCCCTGGTGGTGGGCGCCGCAGGCTCTGGCGCTGGCTTGGCCGTCAGCTTGTTGACCTGGCGGATGAGCAAGAAGATGACGAAGGCCACGATCAGAAAATCGATCACCGCGTTGAGGAACACGCCGTAGTTGATCGTGACCGCGCCGACCTCTTGCGCTTGCGCCAGCGTGGCCATGGGCTGGCCCTTCAAGGTGATGAAGAGGTCGCTGAAGTCGACCCCGCCGAGCAGCAAACCAATGGGTGGCATAAGACGTCGTTGACAAACGAGGTTACGATCTTCCCGAACGCCGCGCCGATGATGATGCCGATGGCCATATCGAGCACGTTGCCGCGCAAGATGAATGTCTTGAACTCCTTGAGCATGGTGGTCGCTCCTGTTGCGCTGTGACGGTCGGGTTACTTCTTGCCAAACATGCCGCCCAAACCCTTGGCAAGACTGCCCAGGTCAGGGGCCGCGCCGCCGCTCAACACTCCGTCGATCTGGCCCGCGATAGGCGCCGGCAGTCTGTCCTTGAGAAAGCCGAGCACTGTTTCCACGGCCACCCTGGCGGTCGCTTCGGGCAGCCCTGTCTTCTCCGAAACCAGCTTGATCAATTCGTCCATGTGGATAACCTCCTCCAGGAAAGAAAGGTTCACGATGGCGCCAGCACGCCATCCCGGCGGGGTCACGATGCCCTGGGACGCTGGCCCAAGGGGAAAGGCGCATCTGGTTTGCCAGAGCGCGCCTCACGGGTATTCTACACCGTATTCGGAGCAGGTGCAACAGGCGCTTTTTCTAAAAGAGCGGGAAGCCACCTCCTGGCGTTTGACAAACCGGTCAGCCGTGCTACACTGCTCCAACTCCCGCCATGCGGCAAGAAGAGGATGCGTTCATGACGCTATCAGTGTCGCCCATCACCGCGGCCACGACGCAGGTGTATCCGCCGGCCTTTCACATCATGCTCAAGCCGCGGGGCGCGATCTGTAACCTGGGCTGCGAGTATTGCTACTTCCTGAGCAAGGAGCAACTCTATCCCGCCAGTGACTTCCGCATGACCGACGACCTGCTGGAGACGGTCACCCGAGAGTACATCGCGGCGCAACAAGTGCCCGAAGTGACCTTCGGCTGGCAGGGGGGCGAGCCGACCCTGATGGGGTTGCCCTTTTTCCGCCGCGCGGTAGCACTGCAAGCGCAATATCGCCGGCCGGGCATGAAGATCACCAACGCCCTGCAGACCAACGGCACACTGCTGGACGATGAGTGGTGCCAGTTCTTCAAAGAGCACGGCTTCCTGATCGGCCTGAGCATCGATGGGCCGCGCAATCTGCATGACCGCTACCGCGTCGACAAGGGCGGCGGGCCGACCTTCGACCGGGTGATACGCGGGCTGGCGTGCCTGAAACGGCATCAGGTGGACTTCAACGTGCTGACCACCGTGCACGCGGGCAACGCGGACCACGGGCTGGCGGTCTACCGCTTCCTGCGGGACCAGGTCGGCGCCCGGTTCATCCAGTTCATCCCGATCGTCGAGCGCGACACCCCTCCCCCAGGCCGTACGCCCCCTTCCCTCGCAGGGAAGGGGGTTGGGGGGTTAGGTGTCACCGACCGCTCGGTCACCGCCAGGCAGTACGGCGACTTCCTGAGCGCGATCTTCGACGAGTGGGTGCGCCGGGATGTGGGTCGCGTGTTCGTGCAAATCTTCGATGTGGCGCTGGCCGCGTGGGCGGGCTACCGGCCGGGGCTGTGCGTGTTCGAGGAGACGTGCGGGCTGGCGCTGGCGCTGGAGCACAACGGCGATCTGTACGCCTGCGATCACTTCGTGGAGCCGGCCTACCTGTTGGGGAACATCCGCGAGCAACCCCTGATCGAGCTGGTTGCGTCCGACCGGCAACGCGCGTTCGGGCAGGCCAAGCGCGACAAGCTGCCGCGCTATTGCCGGGCGTGCCAGGTTCGCTTTGTCTGCAACGGTGGCTGTCCCAAGAATCGCCTGATCGAGACTCCGGACGGAGAGCCGGGGCTCAATTACCTGTGCGCGGGGTACCGGGCGTTCTTCAGCCACATCGCCGATCCGATGCGCTTCATGGCCGCGCAGTTGGCCAGCGGACAGCCGCCGGCCAACGTGATGGGCTACATGGCGCGGCGGGACGCAGAGTTGGCCCGCGGTTTCGCTACGGCCGGCCGCAACGATCCTTGTCCCTGTGGCAGCGGCCGCAAGTTCAAGGACTGCCACGGCCGGCTTCGGTGATCAGATCGGTATCGGGTCGCTTCCGTACAGCCAATATCGTGATCGCTGTCTTGACCGGATCCCCCGCCATGCCATACAATACCCCCACTCATCCACCCGGGAGGTCACCCATGAACGGAAACCCTTATCAGTTGCTGGCCCGCCGGCTCGACGCGTTGCCCAACGGCTACCCGTCCACCGCGGACGGGACTGAGCTGCGCCTGCTGGCGAAGCTCTTCACGCCGGAGGACGCGGCCCTGGCAGCCAGGCTGCGGCTGACGCTGGAGACCCCCGCGGAGATCGCCGGTCGGACCGGCGGCGATCCTGGCGCGCTTGCCGCACAGCTCAAGGCGATGGCTCGACGTGGGCTGATCAAGGCCGGCCGCACGGCCGATGGCCTGGGTTACGGGCTGATGCCATTCGTGGTCGGCATCTACGAGATGCAGGGCAGCACCATGGACGCGGAGCTGGCCGGCCTCTTCGAGGCCTACTACCGGCAGGCATTCGGTCGGCTGCTGACCGTCGAGCCGGCGGTGCATCGCGTGGTTCCCGTGAACCGGACCGTCCGAGTGGAGATGGAGGTGCGGCCCTACGAGAGCGCGGCCGAGATCGTGGCGGCCTCGCAAGCGTGGGGTGTCGTCGACTGTATCTGCCGCAAGCAGCAGGCGCTGATCGGCGAGCCGTGCGGCCATCCGGTGGACGTCTGCATGGTCCTGAGCCCGACTCCGGCCGCGTTCGACCGCAGCAGCACCGTCCGGGCGTTGACCCAGCAAGAGGCGATGGCGACGCTGCGCCGCGCCGCGGACGCGGGGTTGGTGCACTCGGTGAGCAACAGCCAGGAAGGGGTGTGGTACATCTGCAACTGCTGCACGTGTAGCTGCGCCATCCTGCGGGGCATGGCCGACCTGGGCATGGCGAACGTGATCGCCCGTTCGGCCTTTGTGAATCAGGTGGATGAGGCGGCCTGCCTTGCCTGTGGTCTGTGTGTGGAGCAGTGCCAGTTTGGCGCGCTGGCGCTGGCCCTCGCGGCCGCGTGGGGACAGGCCGAGGTCGCCACGGTGGACCGCGTCCGGTGTGTGGGGTGCGGCGTGTGCGTGCTGGCCTGCCCCGAAGACGCGCTGGGCCTGGTCCGCCGGCCGGAGGCGGAAGTGCTACCCCCGCCGGTCACCGAGGCGGCCTGGCGCGCATCGCGCGCCGCCGCGTTGGGGTTGGACCTCGCGGAGGTGTTGTAACAGCAGTTTCAGGGGCTACCGGATGAGTGTTGGGCAGCCCTCACGCGCGCAACTTGTCCAAGCCCTCTCGGAAGCGGATGAGCAGATCGCGCAGTTCGGCGGTCTCTGTCTCGCTCAGGCACGCCCACGCGGCGTAGAAATAGCGATCGGTGGCCTCCTCGGCCTGCTCGCGCACGGCTCGCCCCGCGGCGGTGAGCTGCCAGGTCTCTCCGTCCTGGGCAATCCAGTCACGTTCGACCAGCTCATCCAGGGCCGCGGCATAGGCCTCCCGCGCGTAGCCGCGGTGCAGTAGCCTGGCATGTAGCTCATCGAGCGTCGTCGCCGCGCCGCGCCACAGGAAGGTGAACGCCTCCCACGCCTGCCCGCTGACCCGGTATGGTTGCCAGGCGGCCAGGTGGGCGTCGTCGCGGTAGGCGTTCAGGTCGCTGAGGTACTGGTCGAGCCGCACCATGACCGGCGCGTCCGCGCCGGGGTCGTAGTGACGGGCGGTCCGCAGACCCCATTTGTCCGGTGGTTCCGGTGCGGCCAGGCAAGCCTCCACCAGCCGGCCCAGCAGGTCGGCCAGCCGCGCCAGGTCGGCTTCCGGCAGGGGGCGCAAGGGGGTCATGGCCGCGTAGGCCGTGTCGATCAGGCGCTGGACCGCCGCGTGTCCCGGCTGGATCAGCCGATACTCGCCCGCGGCCACGCGCTCCAGGAGGCCGAGGCGCAGGCCCCGCGCCAACTGCTCTTCCAATCTGGTGAGCGAGGTGTAGGCCGAGCGCCGCTGCAAGCGCGGGGCCGAGATCGGATCGGGCTCGAAGATGCGCGCGGCCATCAGCCAGCCATACCACTCGCCGAAGGGGATGCCGGCCCCTTCCGCGGCATGGTCGATGGCTGGCCCGTAGTGCGCGGTGAGGGCCTGTAAGGCTGCCCAGGCCCGGGGCCAAAGATCGGTGTTCATCATGGCGCCTCCCTTGTGAAGTGAATCAGCGCGAGACCTTCGAGGTTTCCGAAACCTCGAAAGTCTGGAGATCTCCCGGTTCAGTTCTCGCCGGCGCTGACGCCCCACCCCTGTCGCCACAGCGGGTGCGCGACCGTCAGGTGCTTGCCCACCTCTGGCGGTTCGGTGACCTCGGTGTCCAGGCCGGCATCCTTGAGCAACTCCTGCATCACGGCCGGATCCGACAGCGCGGCGAATATGGCGTCGTAGCGCGCCCAGGTGGCGCGCAAAGCCCCTTCGTCCCATGTTCCCCAGTAACCGCCCTCGTCGGTCACCTCCCATTCGGCCATGAACGGCTCGACCAGCCGCAACAATTCGCACACCTGGATATGCGCTTCCGGGGAGCCGAACTGCATCTTGGTCCAGAGATGCTCGTTGACCAACCCGTAGTGGCCAGGCTGTTGCTCCTGGAACGGCACGACGCCGTAATCAATCAGCCGGCCAGCCCGCCCGAAGGTGAGGCGGAGCGTTTCGCAACCGGGCGGCCAGACGACGACCCCGCGCACATGATCGTCCACCGGCACCGGGTAGATCTCGAACGTGCTGGTGGGGATGCCGTCGTCCGTCTCGATTTCGATGCTTTCGTATCGCTCGGCCGTGCCCAGGATCCGCTCGTCCACCACCCGGCAGGGCCACTCCAGCTTCGCGCACGCGGCCTGGAGTTGGGCCGTGAGCTGCGGCAGTTCGCCCACGTCGCGCAGGACGCCGCGGTAGAAAATCGTGATGCCCATGATGACCCCTCCATTGCCGACACCCCATGACTCGATCGTCCAATCCGCGCTCTGCCTGCATTATGGCCGAACCGCTGACGGCTGTCAAGCGTCTTGACAGGACAATCATGCTTCTTCGCCCGGGCCCAGCTCGATCAGGTCGTATGGCGTTCATGGTTGGCGCCCCTCTCGGCTTGAGTGGAGGTCAGGTGGTCGTTGATATAAACAAGATTTCGATATCGGGCAAGCGGTCGGCGTGGGAGGACATGGGTCATTTCCCCTCGTCTCTGAGTTCGTGGTCTTGACAGTCGCTGTGTCTCGTGGTATTCTAGCGTATAGAAGTGCGGCTTGTAACACCTGGCGATTCTGACCACCTGCGGTGGTCTAGCCCCCGGCGCAATTCCGGTGGGGACAGATTGAAATCGGAGCCCAGGGAAAGCCGCTCTTTTTTATTCCCAAAGTGCGATCTGGAGCAGTTCCTCCGCGCGCGGCCGGACCGTGCTCAACAGGGCAACAACCAGGTAAGGTTGACCGCCGAACGGGGTTTCATCGCCGGATTCGTCGAGAAACGCGTAGGTCATCCGCTAGTTCAACTCCATCCAGCACTTCAACACCGGCGTCACCCCCACCGGCGCCGGCAACAGCCGCAGATAGTCGGTGACGATCTGTTTCTCGACTTGCTCGCGGAGGTCAGACAGCAGGGCCGGTCGATGGCACAATGGCGCGATGTGGCCGGCCCAGAGCAGATCTCGGGCCCCCTCCGACTGCTCAGCATGTACACATTCTCGCGCAGTGACAGCAGTCAGTCAAGCATCGGAGTGATCGGCGAGACGGAACTTCACTCACGCGCCACCTGCTGAACCGCGGCGCGCAGCGCGGCGACGATGGTGTCGATCTGCTCCTCGGTCACGACGTACGGCGGCGCGACCATCAGGTGATCACCCCGGACACCGTCGACGCCGCCGTGGCCGGGATAAAGCAGCACGCCGAGCTCCCGCGCCGCGGCTGTGACGCGGGCGCTGAAGCGGGCGCTGAAGCGCGCGACGGCCGGGTAAGGCGCTTTCGTCTCCCGATTCGCGACGAACTCGACGGCCCACAACATGCCGATCCCGCGCACGTCGCCCACGCACGGCAGGTCGGCCAGCCCTTGGCGGAGCCGCGTGCCCAGGTGCGCGCCCACCGTCGCGGCGCGGGCGACCAGGTCGTGCGCCTCCAGGTAGTCCAGCGTGGCCAGCGCGGCCGCCGCGCCCACCGCGTGATGCGAGAAGGTGCCGCCGTGGTT
>MNXL01000084.1:7893-8420 GCA_001871755.1 Anaerolineae bacterium CG2_30_64_16 | reverse complement strand
TGAGTCCCGCCGCCTCTATCAGTCGCCCCGCGTGATCTCCCGCCGGGTTACGGAAGATGCTGCCGGCGCTGGGCTCCACCGGTTGACTGGCCCGCCGGCGGGCCAGAAACGCGTCGGCCCGGGCGGCCATCTCCGCCGCGTCGCCCCGGGTTACATTGAAACCGGCGGCCACCACAAGGGGGCTATCCCGGCTGCCTTCGCTCTCCTGAGCTGCCAACTGGCGCTTGAGCGCACTGCTCCGATAGGCAAACGCCAGATCGGCAGGGGTCAGGATGCCGGGCGGCTGACCGCCGTAGGATACCTGGGCCCAGGCCAGGGCGCCTGCGATATCGCCACCGTGCGCCCCGGCGTTGCCGATCACCGCGCCGCCCACTGTACCGGGCACGCTCACGGCCCACTCCAGGCCCGACCAGCCGGCCTGTACGGTCCAGCGAGCCAACCCTGCCAGCGCCACGCCCGAATCAGCTACCACCTGCGGCAAGTGACCCGCGGGGACCGGCTCGCTAACGCATTCTTGGATGGTGCGG
>MNXL01000084.1:0-7881 GCA_001871755.1 Anaerolineae bacterium CG2_30_64_16 | reverse complement strand
GTGCGGGTCTGGTTACTGATCACCAGACCCGCCACTCCCGCGTCGCTGATGAGCACGTTGCTGCCACCGCCCAGGACCGTGACCGGGATCGCATAGGGCTTGGCCAGCGCCACGAGCCGCATCAGTAGTGCGCCATCATTCACGGCAGCGTAGAGATCGGCCGGTCCCCCGATCCGGAAGGTCGTGTGACGGGCGAGCGGTTCTCCCACGGTTACCTTGACACCCAGCGCCGCCGCCTCGTCACAGAATTGCTCGCACCGGACAACCTGTGCGGGACTAGTACACGTGGGCATAAATTCCTCCACGATTCCTGCTTCCCGCCGGTCCGTGACCGGCGGGCGGTTGTCCACCTGACGCCGCCGGGTCCGTGACCTGGCGGGAGCAATCGGAACCCCATAGATATTTACGCCGTCGTGTACTAGAGCCATCCGGCGACACGGTGACAGAAAGGGCGGGTGACGCAGTGAACGCGGCTGCATTTCCTGTCTCCTGTCCCCTGACTTCTGACTCCTGCCCCCTGACTCCTGCCCCCTGACTCCTGCCCCCTGATTCCTCCGCTTCCCGACCCACCCGGCTCATCCCTCGCCCTCGCGCCGGCGCAAGCCCTCCAACAGGAGTTTGCCGACCAGGTTGCCGTCCCCCGCGCTCATCGTGATCACGACGTCTTCCGGTGCAACGTGCGTCAGCAGATGCTCGGTCGTGGCTTCGATGCCGCCGGTGTACGCGACGTCCGGGTGATCGATCTGGGCGAGCAGAAGCTGGCTGTGCATCCCCAGGTCGATCTTCTCGCGGGCCGCGTAGATGTCGAGCAGCAACACCCGGTCGGCGTCGTCGAAGCTGTGCGTGAAGTCGGTCAACAGCGCCTTGGTGCGGCTATAGGTGTGCGGCTGGAGCACTGCCCAGATCCGGCGGGTCGGGAAGCGCAACCGCGCCGCGGCCAGTGTCGCGGCGATCTCCGTGGGATGATGGGCGTAGTCATCGATTACGAGCACGTCGCCCACCTCCCCGATGAACTCGAATCGGCGGCCGGCGCCCTGAAAGTCGTGCAGCATCAGGGCGGCCCAGTGCGGCGCGATGCGATGCCAGTGAGCCGCGGCCACTGCGGCCACCGCGTTCCGGATGTTGTGGTGGCCTGGGGTGGCGAGGGCCAGGTCGGCCACTTTCTTGCCCTGAAAAAACAACTCGGCATCCAGCCCACCCAGCACATTCGCCGTGAGCGAGCGCGCCTGCCAGTCGGCGGTGGAAGATAGGCCATAGGTCTGCACCGTGACACCCCCGGGGGCGGCGTCGCGCAGGGCCAGCGCGCCCGGGTCATCGGCACACAGCAGCAGCAGTCCATCGGCCGGCAATTGCCCCACGAATTTGCGAAAGGCGTTGCTAAAGGCTGCCGGGGTCGGGTAGCAATCCACGTGATCCCATTCCACGTTGGTGACGATCGCGATCTCCAGCGACAGACCCAGGAACATGCCATCGTATTCGTCAGCTTCGATCACGAACGGGCCGCGGCCGGCGCGCGCGGCCACCTGCGACGTCGGCATCCCTTCGGCCGGGCCCACCGTCATCCGGCCGCCCACGATAAGGCTGGGATCCATCCCGGCGCGCAGCAGGATGATGGCGATCATGCTGGTAGTGGTCGTCTTGCCGTGCGTGCCGGCAATGCCGATGCCGTGCTGGCCCTCCAAAAGCGGTCCCAGGAACTGCGCACGCTTGACGACCGGGATCCCCGCGGCGCGCGCGGCGTTCACTTCGACGTTGTCTGGCGGCACGGCCGAGGAGATCAACACCAGGCGCGCGCCGGCGATATGATCGGGGTGGTGTCCTCGGTAGATCGTGGCCCCGCGCGTCGCCAGATCGGCCGTCACGGCGTTGGGCCGTTGGTCGGAGCCGGAAACGGTGTAGCCCTTCTCCAATAGTAGCGTCGCGATGGCCGATAGCCCGGCGCCGCCGATGCCCACCAGGTGGATATGCACCCCAGCGCGTTTGGCGGGCGGGCAGGTCAGCAGATCGGCCCAGGCCGGGCGCTCTCGTAGGCAAGAATTATTTTGTGATGGCATGGCGAAAGCTCACTTCAACACCCGCATGATCAACATGAAAGCCGCCAGCCCGATCAGGTAGGGCCAGGGCAGGATATTGGGCGGCAACACGTTCCACGCCAGTTGATAGAACTGGCTGTACGGCTCGCTGATATTCAGGAGGGGCCAGTTGGCGTTGCCGAGATAGTACCACAGGCTTCCGGCATACAGGTAGCCGTTCAGCAGGCCGGCGCCCAGGCCAAACACATGGTTGGCGCCCCTGCCCGGGAAGCTCAAGGTCTCGCCCTGGTACGAGATGAAGATGATGATGGTCAGGAACACGCAGAAGATCAGCGCTTTGGTGGTGGCCTGGGTCATCGTGCTATCCCCCACCAGCGCGGCCAGAAAGCGGACCAGCCCCGCGTGGAACTCCTTGTCGATGAACACCAGCACCCACAGCCCGATCAGCAGCATGGTGGTGACACCCAGTTCGCGGGCGTAGCCGCGCACGACGCCGACTATCCCGAACAGGGCGATCATCACCAGGAAGACCAACTCGATCGGTCCCATCGTCTTACCCCTTCTTGGCAGGTTTGTTGCTGAAACGCGTGGCCAGGAACACGAAGAGCGCGATGATGACGACAATGATGATGGCCAGAGTCCGGTCGCTGAGCGTTTCGGTGACGAGCCGCGACATCTGATCCAGCAAGCCTGCGCCCGATGCCGTTGCCACAGTCGGGGCCGGGCTGGTGGCCCTTTCGCCGGTCAGGAAGAGGGGCAACGGCAATGGCGAGTCCCCATCCGGGGTCAGCGCTCGCACCAGGTAGGCGCTGATCAGGTAGCCGTTTGCCAGTCCGATCACCAGGCCTGGGACTGAAGTCCGCCCCTTGAACCACTTGGCCCGGCTCACCAGAAGACCGACCAGCACCAGGAGCGCGAAAGCCAGCACCAATCCCAGTCCGGCGCCCCCCTCGCGCACCGGTAGCTTGACCTCGCCCATCGATTTGATGACCTGGTCGATCGCCTCGCCCTTGTTGCCGCTGCCACCCAAGGCCTGCAACCCGCCGGCCAGGACGAACCGGATGCCGAAATACAGGCCGTTGACCAGCTTGCCGATCTTATCCGCCTGCCGGTTGATCAAGGCCAGCCCGAACACGACCACGGCCGCCATGAAAACGCTGGCCCTGGTCCCGCGTTGATAGCCGAGGACGCCGAAGATGGCCATGATGGTAGCAAGTACGATTAAGACTTCCATGTCAACACCCGGCTAGTTCACGCAATGCGCGGGCGATGTTGCTCGCCGCGTCCGGTCGGGCCAGTGCCCGGGCAGCCTGTCTCATCTCGGCCAGGCGTGCTGGCGCACCCAGCAATTCTACAATCATAGACGATAGACGCCTCGGGAGGTCACTATCTGCCACGACCACGGCCGCGCCGCGGTCGGCCAGATAGGCCGCGTTGGCGGCCTGGTGTTGGCCGGCGAACGGGTAAGGCGCCAGAATGCTGGGCAGCCCGATCGCCGGGAATTCCCCCAAGACCGATGCGCCGGCTCGGGCCACGACCAGATCGGCTGCGGCCAGCGCCTGGAGCATCTCCTCGTACAAATAAGGATACGGATGATACCATCCTTGCAACGTTTCTGGCAACTCGGCTGCCGCCCGCGAAACCCACTCCCAGTCCAGGCGCCCGCTGACGTGCACGATCTGGCAGTGGCGCAGGAGCGTCGGCAGGCCCGCGACCAGCGCCCGGTTGATGCTCCGTGCGCCTCGGCTGCCGCCGAAGACCAGCACGGTCGACCGGGTCTCGCTCAGACGTAGCGCCGCGCGGGCGCCTGCCCGATCGGTAGTCAACAGCTCTGGCCGCACAGGATATCCGGTCACCACCGCCTTGCCCGGAAAGTAGGACGTCACTTCCGGGAAGGAAACCGCCACCCGGGTGGCCAGCCGGCTGACGACCCGGATGGCAAGGCCAGGGGTCAGGTCCGGCAGATAGATCAGGACCGGGATCCGTTGGCGCCACGCGGCCCAGGCTACCGGCGCCGCCACATAACCGCCCGTGACAAAGACGACATCGGGGCGAAATTCGCGCAGCAGGCCGGCGCACTGCGCCCCGCCCCGCCCCATGCGGGCCAGGTTACGAACGACGACCCAGGGCGCGCGGCCCCGGATTTGGCCGGTCGCCACCGCCCTGAACGGGATCCCGGAGCGGTGAGCGAGCTCCTCTTCGATCCCACCCGCTTCACCGACGTAGCACAGCTCGATCAGTGCGCCAGTTTCAGCGCCCGCCGGTGTTGCGGGATGCTTTGTTCGTTCGACCTCGTGGCTTGCGGGCCTGGCGCCGGGCCGCAGTCTCCTGCCCCTTGCCCCCTGCCCTCTGACCCCTGACTCCTGACTCCTGCCCCCTGCCACCTGCGGACTTCCGTTTGGCTGGCCCGTTTGTCTCAGGGCGCTGACTACGGCCAGAATCGGGTAGACGTGACCCCCGGTTCCCCCACCCGAAAGCAAAATGCGCATAGGGCGCCTTCCTCTCCGAAGAGGCTCTCGATATGCTCAACAAGAGACCTATCGCAGCCATGGACGACACCATCGACGAACCGCCATAACTCATGAACGGCAACGGCTGGCCGGTTGCCGGGATCAGCGCCAGGGACGTGCTGATGTGGACAACCGCCTGCGCCAGAATCCACGTTGTGATCCCGATGGCGGTCAATCCACTGAACTGGTCGGGGGCGTTCAATGCGATCCCCAGGCTACGATAGCCAAAAGCTGCAAATAACCCGACCACCGCAATCGTGCCGATGAAGCCCAGGTCGTGCCCGATATTGAGGAACAGATAATCGCTCCACAACAGCGGTATGGCCCATTTGTCCATCCACTCACTGGGGTCGGTACCGAAACTGATCCGGAAACCCCGGTTCAACATTCTCATGCTGGTCGTGATGTCGTAAGACGCGTGGGTGGGGTCAGATAGAGCCCGCCACCAATCCCGGATGCGCGCAAAGCCGTAATCGGATTGCCACAGGAGCAACAGCAGGACGACTGATCCGATGGCGCCCACGATCAGCAACTGTTTGATGTCACCGCCACCCATGAAAAAGATGCTGACCCCAATCGTCAGGGTAATGATCGCCACGCTGAAGCTCGGTTCCATCACGAGCAAGGCGGCCACCAGCCCCATCAGGATAGCAAATGGGATCAGCCCGCCCTCCACGTCGGCCAACTGCTTGCCCCGGGAAGCGACCCATGCTGCGACATAGATCACCACCGCCAATTTGGCGATCTCGCTGGGTTGCACGCGGCCGTTGAACAGCGTGCGCTGCGCGTAGTTGACCTCATCCCCGAAAATCAACACCGCGACCAGTAAGACCAGGGCGATCAGCATGATCGGGATGGCCATCTGTTGCCAGAACCGGTACGGGACATTGATCGTGATCAATAGGATCCCGATGCTGAGCGCGACCCACAGAAGCTGTCTTAGAAAAAAGGTCGCGCCGGCCTGTATAAAGCTGGCACTGTAAACCATCACCAGCCCCAGGGCCAGCATCGTGGCCAGGATGGCGATCAACGGATAGTCCAGCCCTCGTGTGTTTGCGAGGGCCGCCCCCCGCGCGCCGACAGAGGTCACCACACGTGTGCCAGCGTGTGGGGTTGCCCGTTTGCCTGGTGGCGCCGTACGTTTACGCGGCTGTTGAGCGGCACGGGTGACTTGCGGGTATTTGGTCATAGCAAATCCTCCACGAGCGCTCGGAAATGCCGGCCGCGCGCGGCAAAATCGCCATAAGCATCATAACTGGTACCGCCCGGCGCCAGCAACACCACATCACCTGGGGCCGCGACCCTGGCTGCGGCCGCGACTGCCGCCGGCAAATCGGCGCACCGGGTCACCTGCACGGGGGGAACACCGGCTGCGGCCGAGTAACGCGCCAACGTATCACCGATCAGATCGGCTGCTTCGCCAAACAGCATCACGTGGCGGGCGCGCTGGTGGATGACTTGGACGCATTCGTCCCACGGCAACTTCTTGTCCCGTCCGCCGGCCAGCAGCACGACCGGCTCGGTGAACGATTGCAGCGCGGCCACCGTACGTTCCGGCGCGGTGGCGATGGAATCGTTGACCCACAGCACACCGTCCCGCTGGCGAACGATCTCCAGCCGGTGCTCGATCCCGTCGAAGCTGGTGGCGATCGGGGTCATCGCACGGCCATCTGCCCCGGCCACGCCGGCCAGGCAACTGGCAGCCAGGATGTTGGCCAAATTGTGCCGGCCGCGCAAACGCACATCTCTGCTCCGGCAAATCTCGATATCGGGCTCCCCGGCCCGCCGCCAGATCAGCGTGTCGCCGCGCAGGAATCCACCATTGGGCTGTTCATCGACCATGCTGAACCCGATTCGGGCCGCAATGAGCGGGAAGTACACCTCTGGCTGGCCTTCACCCGCCGGGATCTGACAACGGCCAGATCGCAGCCACGGCCCGGTGTAGCCGTCGTCCGCGTTCAGCACGCACGTGTCGCCCCGGGACTGGGCGCACAGGATGTTGGCCTTGGCTGCCGCATAATGGCTCATAGACGGATGCCGGTCCAGATGGTTGGGTGTGATGTTCAGCACCCCCGCGATCTCTGGGCTGCGGTCGCACAGCTCCAATTGAAAGCTGGACAATTCCATGACCACCTTGTCGCCAGGACCGATGGTCCCTAGCCGGTCCAGCAGCGGTGTGCCGATGTTGCCGCCCACGTGCACGGTGAAGCCGGCGGATTCCAGCATCAACCCGACCAGGGTTGTGGTAGTGGTTTTCCCGGCCGAGCCGGTGATGCCGATAATCGGCGCCGGACAATGGCGCAGGGTGAGTTGTCCGTCGTTGCTCAGCGGAATGCCGCGTGCCACGGCCGTTTGCACGATGGGGATCGCGGGCGAGACGCCACCGCTCAGACAGAGCAGGTCGAGTCCATCCAGGAGCGTCACCGGGTGGCCGCCCAGGGCGAAGCGCAGGAGTGGCTCCGATCCGCTCGCGTGCGCGTGTTCGGTCGCGTAGGCTTCCAGCTCGCTGCGGGCGCCGGCCAACTGTTCGGCCGGCCGCAAGTCGCTCAGGGTCACGCGGGCGCCGGCCGCCAGGAAGAAACGCGCGATCGCCAATCCCTGGCGGGCCATGCCCAGGATCGCCACGTTTTGTCCGGCGTAGCGCGCCGCGCCCGGCGTGCCCCGTTGGTTCATCGTCCGATCCCCCACACCCCGTCGTGGGACGCTGTGGGCTGCGCGGTCGCGGCCGTAACCGCCGGCAGCACTCGCCAGGGGCCCGGACACAATGCCTGGAAGCGTTCGGTGAGGTTCTGGGCCCAGGCAGCCGCTTCCGCACGGTCCACAGCCCAATTGCGATAGGCAACGCGCACCTCAGTGCCCTGTTCGGCCAGTGTGCCGTCGGACTGGGGCGCTAATGGTAGGCTTTCCAACTCGACCAGCAGCGCATGAATGCGTACCTGCCACGCCTGGATCAGGTCGCCGCGGTGGGTGGCCAGCGCATCCGCCACCTCGCTGAGCGCGGCGTAGGCGAGCCGGAGTGCGGTTTCCTGGTCGCCGCAGGCCAAAGCCGCGTCCAGCTCGCCGCGCAGTGGGCCAAGCGCGTTCAAGATCAGCCCGCCCGGGCTGGCTTTGCTCGGCGGGGGCGTGTAGACCCGACTCCCGATCAGTGGTCCTTCGGGTGGTAATACGCCGCGAAAATGCGTGATTCCATCCATTTAGTCTCTCCGCAAGCGGTACATCACAAGACCTGCCAGGCCAGCCAACAAGATGAAAGGCACACCCAACAATGCCTCCGCCATCTGCCATCTGCTATCTGCCATCTGCCATCTGCCATCTGCCATCTGCCATCTGCCATCTGC
>MNXL01000027.1 GCA_001871755.1 Anaerolineae bacterium CG2_30_64_16 | reverse complement strand
GACAACTTCCGCGTAGTCCCGCCGGCCACCGGCATCGTGCACCAGGTCAACCTGGAATACCTGGCGAGTATGGTGCGCGTGTCTCCGTTGCCGGAAAAGCCGACACGCAATACCCAATACCCAATCCCCAATACCCACGACCAACCCCGCCTGATCTACCCGGACTCAGTGGTCGGCACCGACTCCCACACCACCATGATCAACGGCCTGGGGGTGTTGGGGTGGGGCGTGGGCGGCATCGAGGCGGAGGCGGTCATGTTGGGCCAGCCGATCTACATGCTCGCGCCGGAGGTGATCGGGTTCAGGCTCACCGGCGAGCTGCCCGAGGGCGCGACCGCCACCGACCTGGTGCTGACCGTCACCCAGATGCTGCGGGCCAAAGGCGTGGTTGAGAAGTTTGTCGAGTTTTTCGGTCCGGGGGTCGCCAGGTTGAGCCTGCCCGATCGGGCCACGCTCGCCAACATGGCGCCCGAATACGGCGCGACCATGGGCTTTTTCCCGGTAGACGCGGAGACGCTGCGCTACCTGGAGGGCACGGGCCGGCCGAAAGAGTTGGTGGACCTGGTGGCGCGCTATACCCAGGCCCAGGGCCTCTTCCGCACGGACGACACGCCCGACCCGATCTTCACCGACACGGTCGAACTGGACATGGGCACAGTGGCGCCCAGCATGGCCGGCCCCAAGCGGCCACAGGATCGTGTGCTGCTGGGCGACATGCCGCGCGTGTTCCAAAAAGCCTTCCCGGATCAAGCAGGCGGGAAATCGCAAATTGCAAATCGCAAATCCGAAATCCTCGGAGACGGCGCCGTCGTCATCGCCGCCATCACCTCCTGCACCAACACCTCCAACCCCAGCGTCATGGTGGCCGCGGGCTTGCTGGCCAAGAAGGCGGTCGAGCGGGGGCTGAAGGCGAAGCCATGGGTCAAGACCAGCCTGGCGCCCGGCTCGAAGGTTGTCACCCGCTACCTGGACGCGGCCGGGTTGACCCCCTACCTGGAGCAGCTCGGCTTCTACACCGTCGGCTACGGCTGCACCACATGCATCGGCAACAGCGGCCCGCTGCCCGACGAGGTGTCAGCCGAAATCGAGGCGCGCGATCTGACGGTGGCTGCGGTGTTATCGGGCAACCGCAACTTCGAGGGGCGCATCCACCCGCTCGTGCGCGCCAACTACCTGGCCAGCCCCCCGTTGGTGGTGGCCTACGCGCTGGCCGGCAGCGTGACGACCGACCTCACGACCGAGCCGCTCGGCTATATTTCAGATAGCTCTGGCCGGTCTCCTGATCCTTCGCTTGCTCAGGAAGCCGTCCCCGTTTATTTGCGCGACATCTGGCCGAGCCAGGCGGAGATCCAGGCTGAGATCAGCCGCAGCCTGCGGCCCGAGATGTTCCGCGGCCAGTACGCCGACGTCTTCACCGGCAACGAGACCTGGAACCAGGTCGCCGCGCCCCAAGGGCAACTGTACGCCTGGGACCCCGACAGCACCTACATCCAGGAGCCGCCGTTCTTCGTGGATCTGACCCTCGAGCCGGGTCCGCTGGCGGACGTCCACGGGGCCAGGGTCCTGGCCTTCCTGGGTGACAGCGTCACCACCGACCACATCTCGCCGGCCGGCTCGATCGACCCCGACAGCCCGGCCGGCCGCTATCTGCTGGCGCACGGCATCGAGCGGAGCGAATTCAACTCCTACGGCTCCCGCCGCGGGAACCACGAGGTGCTGATGCGCGGCGCCTTCGCTAACATCCGCATCCGAAACCGGCTGGCGCCCGGCGTGGAGGGCGGGTATACGATGTATCAGGGGTCAGGAGTCAGGGGTCAGGAGTCAGGGGGCAGGACCCAGGCCGGCGAGGTAATGTCAGTATACGACGCGGCGATGCAGTATGTGGCAGACGGCACGCCATTGATCGTGATCGCAGGCAAAGAATACGGCGCCGGCTCCAGCCGAGATTGGGCCGCCAAGGGGCCGAGCCTGCTGGGGGTCAAGGCCGCCATCGCCGAGAGCTTCGAGCGCATCCATCGCAGCAACCTGGTGGGCATGGGCGTGCTGCCGCTCCAGTTCCTCCCCAGCCAGAGCGCCGAGAGCCTGGGTCTGACTGGCTTCGAGACCTTCGACATTTTGGGTTTAGCCGGCGCCATGCGGCCGCGTCAGACCTACACCGTTCGCGCGACTGATGCGGTGGGCAAGGTGATCGAGTTCCAGGCGCAGTCACGCATTGACACGCCGGTGGAAGTGGAGTATTATCGGAACGGCGGCATCTTGCAGACGGTACTGCGCGACATGCTGCGGAAGGACTGACAGAGGATGCTCAAGGTCGTCTTCGACGCCGGGCCGCTGATTACAGCGTGCAAGTTCTATGCGGACGGCAAACTGATAGTGGATCATCTGCTGCCCGGTTGCCAGATCGTGATTGCGCCGAGCGTCGAAGACGAAGTGGCCGTGTTGGGCGCTCCCTATCCAGATGGGGTAGCGGCCGCGGAGCGCATCGCTGATGGTCGAATTGCTGTAGACCCGATCTCGTCACGCAGGTGGTCAGCCCATCTGGCTGCGTATGCCCTGGGCGATGGTGAGCGGGACTCGATTGAGCTGTGTAGCCAGATCGAGGCGGAAGCATTGGTCGTGGATGACTACGTGGCTTTCATCGCGGCATCTCGAGCAGGGTTGAAGACGCTTATGCTGCCCGATTTCGTTGTCGAATTGGCAAAGCGTTCTTTGCTGACTGCTCAGAGTGCTGAAAAGGTACTACGAGCTATCCGACCGCGTTACCGAAAGGGTGTTGTGGAGCATAGTCTGATGCAGTTGCAGGAGGTGATGTAGTCATGCTTAAAGTGCTTGTGCCAGTACGCGAAAATATTCTGCGGGCAGCCGAACAGAGGAAAGCTACCGGCCTGGGCGGGGATATCTCTGAGTTCTTGGGCCAGTTGATTGATCTGGGCTTCGACTTTCGTCTACGGACGCTCTACCGCCAGTTTGAAGCCGGAGAGATCAGCCTTGGGTATTTCGCCAGAGAACTTGGCCTGAGTCTACGAGAGCTATACGCAGTTTTGGAGGAACGCGGTTTACCGACATCGAGCATCGCGTTGCCCATTCAGGCGGCCGCCTGACCGCACTCTAAGAGGGTCACATGCTGTACAACAAGATCATCGTTCCAACTGACGGCGAGCGCATCACCGTGCGCGAAGGTAAGCTTCGGGTGCCGGACAATCCCATCCTGCTCTGGATCGAGGGGGACGGCATCGGCCCTGACATCATGACCGCGTCCAGGCGAATCTGGGATGCGGCCGTCGCGAAGGCGTATGGCGGCCAGCGCCAGATCGCCTGGGCCGAGATCTTTGCGGGGGAGAAGGCCGCGAGCCTTTATGGCGGCGACTACTTCCCGGCCGAGAGCCTGGCCGCGCTGCGCGAGTTCCTGGTCGGCATCAAGGGACCGCTGACCACGCCGGTGGGCGGGGGGTTCCGCAGCCTGAACGTGGCGTTGCGCCAGGACCTCGACCTGTTCGCCTGCATCCGGCCGGTCAAATGGTATCCGGGGGTGCCCAGCCCGCTGCTGCGGCCCGACCTGGTCGATGTGGTTATCTTCCGGGAGAACACCGAGGATGTCTATGCCGGGATCGAGTACCGGGCCGGCACGCCGGAAGCCGCGAAGGTGGAGCGGTTCCTGAAGGACGAGATGGGCGCCCGTTTCCCTTCGGCCTGGCTCAGGGCAGGTTTCGACAACTTCGGCATCGGCATCAAGCCGGTGAGCGAGTTCGGCTCCAAGCGGCTGATCCGCAAGGCGATCCGGCACGCGCTCGACCACGGCCGCCGGAGCGTGACGCTGGTGCACAAAGGCAACATCCAGAAATTCACTGAGGGCGCGTTCATGGGGTGGGGCTACGAGCTGGCGCGGGAGGAGTTCGGCGACGTCACCATCACCGAGAAGCAGTTGTGGGACGAATTCGGCGGCGCGGCGCCCGAGGGCGTGATCGTGATCAAGGACCGGATCGCCGACATTATGTTCCAGCAGATGCTGCTGCGACCGGCCGAGTACGACGTGATCGCCACGCTGAATCTGAACGGCGACTACCTGAGCGACGCGGTGGCCGCAGAGGTGGGCGGGGTGGGGATCGCGCCCGGCGCCAACATCGGCGCCTACATCGCAGTGTTCGAGGCCACCCACGGCACCGCGCCCAAATACGCCAACCTGGACAAAGTCAACCCCGGCAGCTTGCTCCTTTCGGGTGTCATGATGCTGGACTACATCGGCTGGCGCGAGGCCGCGCGGGCGGTGGAGGGCGCCTACACCCGCACTGTAGCCGATAGGATCGTCACGTACGATTTCGCCCGCCAGATGGACGCCGCGCGGGAGGTCAAGACATCCGAGTTTGCGGCCGCGGTGATCGAGCGGCTATAGACGTGTTCGCTTTCCGCTCACTGGGCTGAGCTACAACTACGATGCCCCCGCCGATCGGCCCTCGCGCTTGAAGCTTTCGATATACGCCAACGACTGGTGCCGGAAATAGGTGTTGTACAGCCCGGCATAGTGTCCGCCGCGCGCCATCAGCGCATCGTGTTTGCCCTCCTCGATGATGCGGCCCTGGTCCATCACGATGATCCGGTCCGCGTGCTTGACCGTGGAAAGGCGGTGGGCGATCACGATGGCGGTCCGGTCGCGCATGATCGTCTCCAGCCCTTCCTGGATCTGCGCCTCGGTGAACGGGTCCACGCTGGCCGTCGCCTCATCCAGGATGAAGATGGCCGGGTCCTTGAGGATCACCCGCGCCAGTGCGACCAGTTGGCGCTGCCCCATCGAGAGGTTGGCCCCGCGCTCGCCCACGTCGGTGTCCAGCCCGACTGGCAAGTCCGCCAGCCAATCCCCGCCGCCGATCTGCATGGCCGCGGCCAGCACCCCCGCATCGGTCGCGTCCCGCAGGCCGTAGCGGATATTCTCCCGCACGGTGCCGGAGAAGAGGAACGGCTCCTGCGGCGCCAGCCCGATCTGCCGGCGGTATTCGCCCAGGTCGAGCCCGCGGATGTCCTGGCCATCGGCCGTAAGCTCGCCGCCCTGGAACTCGTAGAAACGCATGATCAGCCGGGCGATACTGCTCTTGCCCGCGCCGGTGTGCCCCACCAGCGCCACGGTCTCCTTGGGGCGGATCGTCAGGGTAAAATCCGGCAGGACGACTTCACCCCCGCGCGATGCCGCTTCGTCGGTGACGTAGCTAAACCGCAGATTTTTGAATGCGATCTCGCCCCGCAGCTTGCTGACCGGCTGGGATGCAGCCTGTGGTTCGACAGGCTCACCATCCGCCGGGCGAAGGGCCGTCTGCACCACTTTGGGTTCCAGGTCGATCAGCGCGAAGACTCGCTCGGCCGCGGCCAGGCCGTCCTGGAACTGGCTCCAGAACGAGGCGATGTTGATCAACGGCCACCAGTAGAAACCCACCGCCTGCATGAACAGGTACCAGTTGCCGGGGCTCACCACCCCCGCCAGGTCGCCGGTCGCGGGGGTCCGGGTCGCGAGCCCGCCCGCGTAGATCAGCAACGCGACGCCCAGCCCCGATGATGCGCCCATGATCGGGAAGATGGTGTCAAGGGTCAGGCCGCGGCGCAACCCCACGCCGTACGCCTGCCGGTTGTTCTCGGCAAAGGTGTTGTAGATCGCCTGCTCCTGGCGGAAGGTCTTGGCCACGGTGATCCCGCTGACCGATTCCTGGATCTGGGCGTTGATCTTGGCCGTGACGCGACGGGCGCGCTGGGTCACCGTGCGGGCGATCCGCCGGAAGCTGAGCGCAAAGGTGATCGCGATCGGGGTCATGCCCACCAGCAGGAGGGTCAGCCGGACATCGATGCTGAGCAGCCAGGCGGACAGGATGACGACCAACAGCACCTGGCTGAGCAGGTTCGTGGTCAGGGTCACCACATCTGATAGATCCTGCGTGTCCGAGGTGATGCGGCTGACGATCTTGCCTGATGGATGTTCGTCGTAGAACGACAGATCGTGCTGGATGGTGGCGGCGAAGACCTCCTCCCGGATCTTGAGCACCACATCGCCCACCACCCGCGCCGAGAAGAACTGCTGGATGAAATTGAAGCCCCAGGCCAGCGCGCCCAGCAGGAGCACGCCCCCGGTGAACAACAACATGATCCCGGTCGACGCGTGTTGCGCCGTACGCAGCACGTCGATCCCTTTGGAGATCAGGATCGGGCCGCCGGTGCCCGCGGCCGAGTTCAGCGCGATGGCAACAGCCACCAGCGCGATCTGCCGGCGGTGCGGGCGGAAGTAGCGTAGCACCCGCACCAGCAGCTCGCGGTCGCTGTAGTTGCGGTCGTATGCCTCGGTGTCGAGGCCGTCGAGAATGAAGCCCATGTGTCCGTATTCCGCTCCGCAGGCGAATGATTACTCGTTTAGGTTTGGATCGATCGTTTCCAGTCCCGCGGCGCACGCTGCTTTCAAAAGATCGTCATCGGCCGCGACGAGGATAAGAGGAGGAAGCTCATTAGCCAGGAGCAGCCGATTTACATGAAGGGCACAGGCCAGATGCACAGCATCATAGCCGCGCAGTCTATGACATGCCGTCAGTTCGATAGCTTCGTCTATCCGTTGAGACATCACCGGAACGATCTGATACCGTTTTTGTATGTCAGTTGTCAGTCTTTCCCTTGCTTGTTGGTACGCCTCACGGGCAATCTCTCTCCCTCGTAGCTTACCAGCAAGGGCCGCTGCGATTTCCACCCGCGCAAGATCGGTTGTGACGATAACTCGGCTAGCATCGTTGATTCGTGTTTGCACCCAGGCCGAGCCCATCTCGGCCATGTATCTCTTGACCAAGGCGCTACTGTCAAAATAATCCGTGTTGCTCATCTTACCTGCCGATCCAGCCGCGGCTATCCCTTTCTTCGACGATCATCTCACTAGCCGGTTTACCCCCGGCAGCGATCGGTTGCCAGGCGCGAGTGTCACCAGCCGCCAGATATTGTGAAATGATCTCAGGATCGGCACCAATCGCCCCAGCCTCACGCAAGGTGGTGATAGTCCTTTCCTGCACTGCCATCATCTCAAGTTCTAAATCCGCATCGGAGCGTGCTTTTGTTTCCTTTTCAACAACACGTAAACCCCATTCGAGGAGGCGAGGCAGTTTATTTTGGTACGGTTGTAACCGTCGCGCCAGGTTTGAAGACACCTCAATTTGAATCGTTTCCATCTCAATCACCTCCTGCCATCTTTTGTGCCGACCCACTCGCCCTCAATTATACCCGCAAAACCCAAATCAGTCATACTTCGCAAAAATCCGCCGATAGTCCTCGCTGCGCGCCAGCAGCTCTTCGTGCGTGCCCTGGTCTATGAGCTCGCCGCGGCGCAGCACCAGGATGCGATCGGCCCAGCGGATCTGGCTCAGCCGGTGCGTGATCAGGAAGGTGGTGCGTTGGCTGCTGATGCGGCGCATGGCGCGCTGGATCTGATCTTCGGTGGCGCTGTCGATGGCGCTGGTGCTGTCGTCCAGGATCAGGATGCGCGGGTCGGTGAGAAACGCGCGGGCGATGGCGATCCGCTGGCGTTGCCCGCCCGAGAGGGTCACCCCGCGCTCGCCCACTTCGGTGCCATAGCCGTCCCGGAAACCGGTGATGAAGTCGTGCGCCTGGGCCGAACGCGCGGCCTCCTGAATCTCGTCCAGCGTGGCATCGGCGCAACCGAAGGCGATGTTTTCTGCCAGCGTACGCGAAAAGAGGAACGGATCCTGCTCGATGGTCGAGATCTGCGAGCGCAGCGACTCCAGGCTCCAGTCCCGCACATCGACGCCGTCCACCAGCACCCGGCCGCGATCTGCGTCGAAGATGCGGTTGATCAGCCGGGTCAACGTCGTCTTGCCCGAACCGGTCTGCCCTACGATGGCGATCGTCTCGCCGGGGCGCGCGGTGAAGTTGAGGTCGTTCAG
>MNXL01000049.1 GCA_001871755.1 Anaerolineae bacterium CG2_30_64_16 | reverse complement strand
GGTGGTGAGCGCCGCATCCAGCAGCCCGTACACTTCTGGCTTGACCACCCGATAAAAGACGTTCCACCCCTCACGGCGGTCCGTCACCAGACCGGCCTGGCGCAGCACCATGAGCTGCTGCGAGATGTACGCCTGGCGCAGTCCCAGCGCCGCCTCCATGTGGCAGACGCATTCCTCGCCGTCCCGCAGGACCTGCAGGATCGCCAGGCGGGACGGGTGAGATAGCAACTTGAACAACGCAGCGCTGTCTTCTAAAGGATCCATTTTCAACACTCCATCATATTCAAAACAACGAATGCGATTCTATGCCGATAGCGCACATCTGTCAAATTCGGGGATGGGGCGTGTGAGGGCGGCGAATACAGCGTGCAACTGCATCGAATCAACATCGGTTCTTCACGACTTCTTCACAATGCTGTACTATTGTGGTTATTCAGCCGGAGAGACCCGCCGGTGCGGAGACGCGCGGCGGGTTGTCGTCAATTCGTCGATTGGTCCCTGTTACTCGTATAATGGATAGCGTGCGATGGCCGCGAAAGAGGGAAAATGAGCGACGCTAAAATCCTGGTGGTGGATGACGAGGCCAAGATCGTCAAGCTGGTGCGGGCATACCTGGAGCAGGCGGGTTACACAGTCGTCGAGGCGGGTGATGGGCAAACGGCCCTCATCCAGGCCCGGCGCGAAAAGCCCAGCCTGATGATCCTGGATCTGATGCTGCCCGGCATCGACGGGCTTGAGGTCGCCAGGATCCTCCGGCGCGAAGGCAATCGTCTCCCCATTATCATGCTGACCGCGCGGCGGGAAGACGCCGACCGCATCGTAGGGCTGGAGCTGGGCGCCGACGACTACGTCACCAAGCCCTTCAATGCGCGTGAGCTGGTCGCCAGGGTAAACGCCGTGCTGCGGCGGACATCCGGAGCGCCCAGCGCGCCAGAAATACTACAAGCTGGTCAAATCGTGCTGGACGTGAGCCGGCACCTGGCCACGCTGGAGGGACGGCCGTTGGCGCTCACACCCCTCGAGTTCGAATTGCTGAAGGTGCTGGTCCACAACCCGGGACGGGTTTTCACGCGCCTGGAGTTGCTGGACCGGGTGCAAGGGGATGCCTACGAGGGCTACGAGCGCACCATCGACACGCACATCAAGAACCTGCGGGCCAAGCTGGGCGACGACCCGCGACGCCCAGAGCACATTCAGACCGTGTATGGCGTCGGGTACAAGTTGGAGGCCGAGGCATGAACCGCTTGTGGGTCAAACTGACGCTGGCCTTCCTGGCTATCGCGTTGGCTGCCGTGGGGGTGGTAGCCGTGTTGTCGGCTCGCACCACCGGCGCGCAGTTCCGCCAGTACGTGGTGAGCAGCGGCATGGCTGCCCAGTCGGTTTGGGCGGAAGAGCTGGTCAGCTACTACGCCCGACAGGGGAGTTGGGCTGGGGTGGAGACGGTGCTGACCCAGGCCGGGCCGGGCGTTGGATTTGGCCCTGGCCGTGGCGCCATGGCCGGCGCGAGCCTCAACCTGGCCGTCGCAGACGCCAGCGGCCGGGTGGTGGCCACGCGCACCGGGCAGATGGTTGGCGAGCGGCTATCTGCCAGTACGTTGGCGCAAGGCACCCCTCTGAACCTGGACGGCCGGCCCATCGGCACGCTCCTCATCATCCATTCCGCCGATGTGGCGCTCGACGTTGCGGGACAGGCTTTCCTGCGGCAGGTACAGACTTCGCTGGTCTGGGCGGCATTGTTGGCAGTCCTCCTGGCGTTGGCCCTGGGGCTGCTCGTCACGCGCCTCCTGACCGCGCCGCTGGCGCATCTGACCCAGGCTGCCACGTCCATCGCCCACGGAGACCTGCAGCAGCATGTCGCGATTCGCGGCACGGATGAGATCGGCAAACTGGGAGAGGCTTTCAATCGCATGGCGGCCAGCCTGGTCGAGGCCGAAACCCTGCGCAAGAACCTGGTGGCCGATGTGGCGCATGAGCTGCGCACCCCGCTGACCATCATCCAGGGCAACTTGCAGGCGATCCTGGACGGCGTGTACCCCCTGGCGCCGGGGCAGATCGCCGGCATCTATGATGAAACACGCCTGCTGACACGCCTGGTAGATGACCTGCACGACCTGGCCCTGGCCGACGCCGGGAAGCTGCGCCTGGATCGGGCGCCGGTGGATCCGGTAGCCCTGGCCCAGAGCGCCATTGAGCACTTCACGCCCGCCGCTGAGGGGGCCGGCGTCAGGCTGGAGTTGCGTGCGCACGGCAAAGTTGGGCCGGTTGAGGGCGACGCCGACCGCCTGGCGCAGGTCCTGCGTAATCTGCTGGGCAATGCCCTGCGCCATACTCCCGCGGGCGGCCTGGTGACCGTGCAAGTGCGCCAGCTCGCCGATCAGGTGCGACTGCAGGTGGCCGATACCGGGTCGGGCATCTCGCCCGAAGACCTGCCCCATATCTTCGACCGCTTCTACCGGAGCGACAAAAGCCGCAGCCGGCCGGGCGGCGGCGCTGGCCTGGGGCTGGCCATCGCCCGCCAGTTGGTCTCGGCGCACGGCGGCCAGATCGAAGTCGAGAGCACGCCGGGCGAGGGGACCACCTTCACCGTCACCCTGCCCTGCAGCCGCGGCTGACGCCGGTTCACGCCGCCAGTAAGGACTCACAGATCCCCGTCACCGGGCTTCGCACAGTATCTTCGAACGTGCCTGGCACTTCCGAAAAGTGCCAGGCACGTGAATTGAGAAGATACCTCGCACACCTATCGGCGCCCCGCCTCGCTATCCCGCTCTGTGGTTACCCGCACAACCTGCACTTCGCAAACTCCATCAAATTCCCGCCGGTTCTTCACGGGATTTCCACAATCCTGGGCTATATTGCAGGTGTTCAGCGGGCAAGCCCCGGCTGACGATTTCAGAAACGGAGGAAAGTACCATGATCAAGAAGTTAGCGACGTTGATGGGCGCGACAGCGCTCGTCACCCTGGTGGGGCTGTTCGTATTGGGCGGCACGGCATTCGCCCAAGACCCCACCCCCACAACGCCGGTCACGCCCTGGGGTTACGCCTGGGGCCACATGCGGGGCGGCGTGACGGTGGTCTCCGATGCCGTGACCAAACTGCTCGGCATGACCGAGGAGCAGATCTACACCGAGCGGGCGGCCGGCAAGACGCTGGCTGACCTCGCCAAGGAAAAGGGCATCACGGATCAGCAGTTGCTCGACGCCATGACGGCCGGACAGAAGCAGGTCATCGAGCAGGCGCTGAAGGATGGCCAGTTGACCCAGGCGCAGGCCGATTGGATGCTGGAGCGCATGAAGGCGATGGCGCCCTTCATGCTGGATAACCCGTTCACCCCGGGTGGCTTTGGGGGTGGCCCGATGATGCGCGGTGGCATGCGCGGCGGTTTCTACCGCTGGGGCACGGCGCCAACGCCGACACCGGTCCCATCGTCTGCCGCACCGGCCCCGGCGCAGAGCTCGCTCTCGCTGTAAACGCGCCGGCGCTGGTCCGCTTTGCAGCCGGCTGAGAGGGGCCGGCCGCACCAGTCAGGGGAGTCAGGCAGCCGCCTGGCTCCCCCCTCATGTAACACGCAGATTTATCTCATCAGGAGGAGATAAGCCGATGCTGAGAACCCCTCGTAGAAGAGCCCTGTTGGGCCTGGCGTTGCTGGCAGCGCTGTTGGTCGGCGGCGGGGGCTGGTACTACGTGGCCGGCGCCAGGTCTGCAGCCGCCACCCCGGTACCCGCGACCAAGACGACGCGCGTGCGCCAGGGCGACCTCATCATCACCGCCTCCGGCGCCGGCAGCCTGGTTCCGGCCACGCAGGCCAACCTGGGCTTCAAGTCCGCCGGGCGCCTGGCGGAACTGGCCGTGCAGGTCGGGAGCCAGGTGGAGACGGGCGCGCTGCTGGCTCGCCTGGACGACAGCGACGCCCGGGTGGCGGTGTCCCAGGCCGACATCGGCGTAAAGCTGGCCGAGCTCAAGCTGACGCAGTTGACCAAGGGCGCCGACGCAGCCGCGTTGGCCGGGGCGCAGGCCAGCCTTGCCGCGGCGCAGGCCGACCTGGTGCGCCTGACCACGCCCGCCACCGCGGCTGACCTGGCCGCGGACCGCGAGAACCTGATTGCCGCGCAAAAGGCCCTGGCGACCCTGCAGGCCGGCCCTGCGCCGGAAGACCTTACCATTGCCGCGTCGGACCTGGAGAAGGCCGCCGTCGCCGTGCAGAAGGCCCAGGCGGACTACGATAAGGTGGCCTACCGCGGAGACATTGGCTCGCTGCCCCAGGCGGCCGCCCTGCAGCAGGCGACGCTGGACTACGAGAAGGCCAAGGCGAACCATGCGTTGAAGACTGCCGGGCCCACGGATGAGCAGCTCGCCGCGGCGCGCGCTAAGGTGGCGCTGGCGCAGAATCAGTTGGATCTGCTGCAGCAGGGGTCCGACCCGGCCGCCATCGCGGCCGCGCAGGCTAAGGTGACCCAGGCCCAGGCCCAACTGGACGCCCTGACGGCGGGCGCTACAGTCGAGGATGTGGAGGCGGCGCAGCTCCAGGTGCAACAGGCGCGCAACAGCCTGCAAGCGGCCCAGGCGCAACTGGACAACACCGTGCTGCGCGCGCCCTTTGCCGGCACGGTTACCGCCGTGCGCGCGGCCGCCGGTGAGTGGGTGGGCACGACGGCTATCCTCACCCTGGTTGACTCAGCGCATATCCAGGCGCAGTTTTACGTGGACGAGAGCGAGATGGGCGGGCTGGCCGTGGGCAATCCGGTGCATATCACCCTGGACGCCCTGCCGGACAAGACCTTTGCCGGCCGGGTGATCCGGGTGGACCCGACCGTGGATAAGGTGGAAGGCGTCCCCGTCGCTTCCGCGCTGGCCGAGCTCGAGCCGCCCCAGGCGGGCTCTGAGCAGGGCGCTGCGCTGCTGGCCGGGATGAGCGCCAGCCTGGAAGTTGTGACGGCCGAACGCCGGGGTGTGTTGCTGGTACCGATCGTGGCCCTGCGCGAGCTGGGGCCGGGCCAGTACGCCGTCATGGTCGCCAGTCCTGGCGGCGAGCTGACCATGCGTCCGGTGGAGGTGGGGTTGAAGGACTTCATCAATGCCGAGATCGTGAGCGGCCTGACGGCAGGCGAGGCAATCAGCACCGGCTCGGTCGATACCAGCCAATAACCGGCGAGCTGCGAGGTGACTATGCAGGACGGTATGCTTGATTTACCGGAAAGTACCCCGATCCCGACGACGCTGCTCACGGAGCATGCGCTGGAAGCAACTGACAGGGTGATCGACGTACAGGCAGTGACGCGCACGTACAAGCTGGGCGCGGTGGAAGTGCCGGCGTTACAGGGGGTGAGCCTGGCTGTCGAGCGCGGAGAATTCGTGGCGATCATGGGCGCCTCGGGTTCGGGCAAGTCCACCCTCATGAATATCCTGGGCTGCCTGGATCGGCCGACCAGCGGCCACTACTACCTGGATGGCGAGGATGTCAGCCAGATGAACAAGGACCAACTGGCTGGCGTGCGCAGCCGGCGCATCGGCTTCGTGTTCCAGAGCTTCAACCTCTTGCCGCGCATGAGCGCCCTCAAGAACGTCATGCTGCCCCTGGCCTACGATCACGGTCAGCGCAACGGCCATGGCCCGAGCCACGAGGAACGCGCTCGCGAGGCGCTGGAGCGGGTGGGGCTGGGCGAGCGGCTGCACCACCGGCCCAATGAGCTGTCGGGCGGCCAGCAGCAGCGGGTGGCCATCGCCCGGGCGCTGATCCAGGCGCCGCCCCTGGTGCTGGCCGACGAGCCGACGGGCAACCTGGACAGCAAGGCTGGCGAGGAAATTATGGCGATCTTGAGCCGGTTGAACGACGAGGGGGCGACCGTGGTGTTGGTCACGCACGAGCCGAACATCGCGGCCCACACCCGCCGCGTCGTGCACATGCACGATGGGCGGATCGTCTCCGACGAGGTGCAATCATGAACCTGTGGCGCACGCTGGGTACCGCCTGGGAGGGCATCATCGCCAACAAGATGCGCTCGGTCCTGACTATGCTGGGGGTGATCATCGGCGTGGCCGCCGTGATCCTCATGGTCGGAGTCAGCGCGGGGGCCGAGGCCACCATCGCCGAGCAGATCAACAGCCTGGGCGCCAACCTGATCATCGTCAGCAGTATCCAGGGGTCGGGCAATACGACCGGACACGCCAGCCCTCCCAAGCTCAACTACGATGACGCGCAGGCCATTGCGAAGGAAATCAAGGGTCTCAGCGGGGTCGCGCCGGAGCAGGGCGGGGCGGCGCAGACCGTGCGGTATGGCACAGCCAACTTCTCTACGAGCGTGATCGGCGCCAACGCCGATTACCTGCGCGTGCGCGGGCTCGTCCTCGCCGAGGGCCAGTTCCTGACCCAGCAAGACCTGGACGCGAAGCGTAAGGTGGTGGTGCTGGGCGCGCAGGTGGCAAAGGAGCTGTTTGGGGACGCCAGCGCCATCGGCCAGCAGATCAACGTCGGCACGGTCAAGATGACCGTGGTCGGCGTGATGGCGGAGAAGGGCAAGGTTGCCGAAACGGACTATGACGACCGGGTCTACGTGCCGCTTACCGTGCTCTATCAGAAATTCACCGTCTCCCAGATGGCGGCGAACCGGGTGCGCACCATCTATATCCAGGTCGCCAGCCAGGAAGGCATGAGCGCGGCCATGGCCCAGATCAATACCCTGCTGGCGGCCCGCCACGACGTGGAGCCCGCCAGCCCCGACGTGCGCATCCAAACCCAGGGCGACATCATCGCCACCCAGGAGGCCGCGACGGCCGCTTTCCGGGACCTGTTGGCCTGGGTGGGGGCCGTGTCGCTGCTGGTGGGCGGCATCGGCATCATGAACATCATGCTGGTGTCGGTGACCGAACGCACGCGCGAGATCGGCATTCGCCAGTCGCTCGGGGCGCGGCCCGGCGATATCCGCAGCCAGTTCCTGACCGAGGCGCTGGCGCTCAGCCTGAGCGGCGGCCTCATCGGCGTGGCCGGCGCGTTGGGCACGGCCGCGTTCTTCGGCTCGTTGGGTGGGATGCGGCTGGTGGTCGTGCCCGACTCGGTGCTGCTGGCGTTTGGCGCCGCGGCCGGCGTCGGCGTCTTCTTCGGCTACTATCCGGCCAACAAGGCCGCTCGCCTGGACCCCATCGTGGCCCTGAGATACGAATGACGGCATGCCTGATCCCCATGTCAGGCTTCAATCGCACCTGAGGAGAAAGATCATGATCGTTGTTCACCCGCTCACGCCGGCCAGGCTCGCCGCCGAGAGCCTGAAACCTACCGCTCGTACGGGCATTCTGCGCCTGCTGCTCCCACTCACGGCTCTGCTGCTATCCCTGGTCCTGGCTGCCTGCGGTGGCGCCCCGGCGGCTGCCCCTGCCGCGGCTGCGGGGACCGGAACTGGCGAGTTGGCTGTGACCCTCACGCAGGACTACCCCAATGCGATCGGCATCCGCAGCCAATTGCTGATCGGCACGTTTCGCCTGGAAGGCGCCCCCAACGCCGTCACGGCTCAGCAGGCGGCGCAGCTCACGCCCTTGTGGCAGATGTTGAAAGCGCTGTCCGCCGGCGCGGCTTCGCAGGTCGAGGTGGACGCCGTGCTGGTCCAGATCCAGCGCGCGATGACGACCGACCAGCTCCAGGCCATCCAGGCCATGCGCCTGACTGGCGACGACAACCAGGCGCTGATGCAGTCGCTCGGCATCACTCCGGCGGGCACGGGCCCCGGCACGGGCCAATCGGGCCAGGGGACAACCCTCGACAGTTCAGAAAAAGCTACCCGGCAGGCGGAGATGGCCGCCTCTGGGAACCAGGCGAGTGGAGGAATAGTACTCGACAAGCTCATCGAATTGCTCAAATCCAGGCAGTAGCCCGCACGCCAGGCGCTCGACCTTAAGGGCTTGTAAATGTACCACTTCCCGCTCTGGCCGGTCTCCGACCGAGCCAGCGAAAGTATTACTACCTGCTCGGGCCGGTCTCCGACCGAGCCAGCGAAA
>MNXL01000101.1 GCA_001871755.1 Anaerolineae bacterium CG2_30_64_16 | reverse complement strand
TCTTGGAAACCGGCCCGGCGGCGCACGGCATCCAGTTTGCGCGCGGGGTGCTGGACGTGGGCGAGCCGATGGCGACACCCGCGATCCGCCAGCTCAAGCGGTGGGCGATCCCGACGGATGGGCCGGAAGGCAGCGTGGTCATCCTCGACGCGCCGCCCGGCACTTCGTGTCCCGTGGTCGAAGCCGTGCGCGGGGCCGACACCCTGCTGCTGGTCACTGAGCCGACCCCGTTCGGGCTGCACGACCTACGCCTGATGGTTGAGGTCGCAGCCGAGCTGGGCATCCCGGCCGGAGTCGTGATCAACCGCGACGGCATCGGCGATGCCGGTGTGGACGAATTCTGCGCGGCGGCGGGCTTGCCGATCCTGCTGCGCATCCCGTTCGAGCGCGCCATCGCCGAGGGGGTCGCGCAGGGGCGGACGCTGGTGGAGATCCACCCGGAATACGCGCCGCGCTTCAGGGCGCTCTACCAACAGCTTGCAAGACAGGTGAAACATCATGGTAGAATATGCCGATGAAAACCTTTAGACGCCGCATTTACCACGGTCCGGCGGATCTGCGCGCTGATTTTAGTTACATCAGTCAACACCGCACCCTGGTGCGCCGCGCCATGCGCGAGCTTATTTCGCACGCCTTTCGCGAGCGGCTGATGCTGGTGGTCACCGAAGTCAACGGCTGCCGTTACTGCAGCTATTATCACGCCCGAGAGGCGTTGAAGAGCGGCATCTCGTCGGCCGAGCTGGCGGCGCTCCTGGCCGGCCAGATTCCCGCCGATGCGCCGGCCGGGGAGCATGTGGCATTGGCCTATGCCCAACACTGGGCAGAGACCGACGCGCATCCCGATCCCGAAGCGGTGCAAAAGCTGATCGAGACCTATGGCGAGGAGAAGGCCGCGGCCATAGATCTCATCTTGCGGATGATCCGCGTCGGCAACCTGCTGGGCAACACCGCCGATTATCTCCTCTACCGGCTCTCGTTCGGCCGGCTGGGCGTGCGGGAAAATGAAGCGCAGTTCAGCGTGTAAGAGATCAGAGCAACCATGAAGCAACTGGTAATCCTCAGCGGCAAAGGCGGCACGGGCAAGACCAGCGTCGCGGCCGCGTTCGCGCACCTGGCCGCCGCGGGCGACCCGCCGGTGCGCGCCGTACTGGCCGACGCCGACGTGGACGCGGCCAACCTGGAGCTGGTGCTGGCCCCGCGGCCCCTGGAGACGCACGAGTTCATCGGCGGAGCAGTGGCCGTGATCGACCCGGATAAGTGCCAGGGCTGCGGCATCTGCGCCCAGGTCTGTCGCTTCGACGCCATTTCACCTTGTCACCCCGTCACCCCATCACCCCGTTACCGTGTCACCGTGTCACCGTGTCACCATGTAGACCCCATCGCCTGCGACGGCTGCGCGGCGTGCGTCTACCAGTGCCCGGAGGATGCTATCCACATGACGCCGCAACTGGCCGGCCACTGGTACCGGTCGGATAGCCGCTACGGGCCGCTGTTCCACGCCGCGCTGCGACCCGCGCAGGACAACTCCGGCAAGCTCGTGACGCTGGTCAAGCAGCAAGCGCGGCTGCTGGCGCTGGACGGCGGCTACGATGCGGTGATCGTGGACGGCCCGCCGGGCATCGGCTGCCCCGTGATCTCGGCCGCGTCAGGCGCCGACCTGGCCCTCATCGTGGCCGAGCCGACCGCGGCCGGCATCCACGACATGGAACGCGTGCTGGCGACCGTCGCGCACTTCCGCGTGCCGGCGCTGGCATGCATCAACAAGGCCGACATCTATCCGGCAGGCGCGGCCCAGATTGAGGCGTACTGCGAGGCAAACGGGGTCGTGGTCGCGGGGCGCATCCCCTTCGACCCGACCGTGACCGAGGCGATGGTGCGGGGCGAACCGGTCACCGCCTTCGGCCCCCATGCGCCGGCCAGTCAGGCGCTGAGCGAGATCTGGCAGCGCGTGGCAACGAGGCTGCTGGATCGATTGGAGCGATAGCCCATGAAACGCTGTTCCAGATGTCGCACGCGTTGCGCCCGCTTACACCGACGGGGTTGCACCTGTGCGCGCGGATATTGGAGCAAACGATCGCCTCCGTGGCCGACGGATCGCTGATTCGCTGAATCTCTGGTTCGTTAAGGCAGACTCATTGGAGGTGAATCATGAACGCAAAAGCAACTTCAAGCTGGTGGCGCGGCCAAACCTTCACGGCCGTGCTGCTGCTGATCATCATCGTGCTGACCGTTTGGGCGCTGACGACGGGGACCGGCGCGGCGCCCGGCGTGGCGCCGATGACCGGCGGCCGAGAGGTCGCGCTGGTCATCGTTGGCTTCGCCGCCGGCGTGCTCGGCGGCCTGATCGGCACGGGCGGCTGCAGCCTGATGCTGCCCGTTATCCACTTCTGGATGGGTTATCCGGCCCCGATCGCCGTCGGCACAACCCTCTTCGCGGTGATCTTCACCGCGCTCTCCGGCGCCTGGGGCCACTTGATCCGGCGGAACGTGGACAAGCGCGCCTTTCTGTGGCTGGGCGGCGGCGGCATCCTGGGCGTGGTGCTGGGGTCGTGGCTGTTCACGCTGCTTTCAGGGCAGGCCAAGCTGCTCGGGTTGATCCTGGGCGTGATCTTCCTGTGGCCGGCCATCCGCATGGTGTACGAGGGGGTCGTGCAGCGCACCCTGCCCAAGCGCGAAGGCGCGGCCATCACCGGCTCGGGGAGGGGGATGGGCGTCTTCGGCTTTATCGTCGGCATTGCCACGGGCGTGGCCGGCGTCGGCGGGGGCTATGCCCTGGTGCCGGGGCTGATCTATCTCTTCGGCGCGCCGGTCTACATCACCATGGGCACTTCGCTGGCGACCATGATCCCGCTGGCGGTCGTCGGCGGTGGCATCAAGCTGGCGCAGGGCTTCGTGCATCTGCCCACCGGCCTGTTGCTGGCGCTGGGTACGATCGTCGGCGCGCAGGTCGGCGCGGCGATCATCAAGCGCTTCAAGCCTGCGACGCTGAAGCTGATCTTCGGCCTGTACTTCCTGTACGTGGCCGTCAAATTCATCACCAACTTCTTGGGTATCGCCATCTGGTGAACGAGGCTGCGGCGTGAGCTCAGCCGAACGGCAGGTGGTGCGACGCGCTGGCAGGCGCGTCGCACCACCTGATGCGGCATGACGGAAAGATATGGAGAGGACACGATGAACGACACTGAGCCATTGCGCACTGCCATCCTGGCGCGGCTGGCCCGTGTGATCGACCCCGAGACGGGCGTAGATGTGGTGCGCATGCGCCTGATCGAGAACCTGACCGCGGACGAGACAGGCCGCGTCAGCTACACCTTCCGGCCCTCCTCGCCGCTGTGCCCGATCGCCATCCCCCTGGCCATCGAGATCCGCCGCGTCGTGGCCGCGACGCCGGGCGTCACAAGCCAGATGATGCGCGTGGAGGGCTACGTGGGCAGCGACGAGCTCAACGCGCTGTTGCAGGAGCTCGCCGATGAACCCACGGTGACTCGCACTTGAATCAACGTGCCCGCCCGCAAAGGAGACTGAATCAACATGACAAAGATCGGTATCATCATCTGTAACCGCTACCACACCTGCGCGGGCGGCAAGTGCCTGCGGGCCTTGCGGAATCGGGAGGGCGCTTTTGCCCGCTACGAGGGCGAAGAGGTTGAGCTGGTGGGCTTTACCACCTGCGGCGGCTGCCCCGGCGGCAACGTCGAGTACGCGCCCGCCGAGATGAAGCGGAACGGCGCCGAGGTCATCCACCTGGCGACGGGCCTGGTGGTCGGCTACCCGCCCTGTCCACACCTGGATGCCTTCTGCGCATTCATCCCGGCCAGGTATCAGTTGGAAGTCGTGATCGGCACGCACCCCATCCCGCAGAACTACTATCTGACGCACCAACGCCTGGGCACCTGGCAGACGGCTGGCTGGCAGGAACGCATCCAGCAGGTCTTGACGGACGAACCAACACGCCTGGCCTACGACTGAGTCCCGTCACTCTGAGTTATCCATGCCGCGTAGCGGGATGCGCCCGTGCAAAAAACTTACCCATGTCATGCTGAACGGGTCTCCGACTCAACATGCGTTACGGTGAGCCGCTAGTGAAGCATCCGTTCGCTGCGCTCAGAGCTTGCCCTGAGTGTAACGAAGGGACAGGTTCTCGGTTGTCCACGAGACTCCCTTCGCCCCGGTCCTTCGATAAACTCAGGCGGGGCCTCAGGGCATGCTTTGCTGGTGTTGAGCCGGCATCCATTTTGAGTCGTTAACTCGCTCAGAGTGACAAGCGGGAGTTTCTAGGCAGATTGAGCCGCGCGTTCAATATATGGGAAACTGCATGATGGACACAACTGAGATAGCAGCACCGAGCCGTCCTCTGATCGCCTTCGGACCGGTGCCGTCGCGGCGCCTGGGGCGGAGCATCGGCATCAACCACATCCCGCCGAAGACATGCAGCTACGCCTGCGTATATTGTCAGGTGGGATACACGTCTCGAATGCGGACGGCCCGCCGCGCGTTTTACGCGGAAGATGACATCGTCGCTGACGTCGAACGCAAGCTAACCGACGCCCAGGCGGCCGGTGAGACGGTGGACTATCTGACCTTCGTGCCCGACGGGGAGCCGACCCTGGATGTCGGCCTGGGGCGGGTGATCGAGCGGTTGAAGCCGCTGGGCGTCAAGATCGCCGTCATCAGCAACGGCTCGCTGCTGTGGCGGGCGGATGTGCGCGAGGCGCTGGCCGGTGCGGACTGGGTCTCGGTGAAGGTGGATGCCATGCGCCCGGATGTCTGGCGCCGGATCAACCGGCCGCACCGCAGCCTGTGGCTGTCGATCGTGCTGGAAGGGCTGCTGACGTTTGCCGAGGCCTACCGGGGCGAGCTGGCCACGGAGACCATGCTCGTGCGCGGCGTCAACGATGATGCCGCGCACCTGACCGACGTGGCTAGCTTCCTGGCCCAACTGCAGCCGGCCAAGGCCTACCTGGCCGTGCCGACGCGGCCGCCGGCCGAGCCGTGGGCCGAGCCGCCGCCAGAGGCCGTGATCAATCAGGCATTCCAACTCCTGCGCGCCCGGTTGGAACATGTGGAGCTGCTGATCGGCTACGAAGGCAACGCGTTCGCCTCCACGGGGAACCTGGCCGACGACCTGCTGAGCATCACCGCCGTGCATCCGATGCGCGAGGACGCGGTGCAGGAACTCCTGGCCCGATCCGGGGCCGAGATGTCGGTCGTGCAGGCGCTCATCGCGGGAGGCCACCTGGTCGAGACGACCTACGACGGTCGCAAGTTCTATGCCAGAAAACTGAAAGGTGTATCGGTTCATGGATAACTCAACGAAAGATTGCGGGCTGGATGCACGGATCAATGGGCTGAAGCCCTGATCCTGAAGGAGATCAGAATGTGCCAGGCAACAGTGTATCTGGGCGACCAGGAGATCGCGCGCGAGGTGATCTGGCTGGAGCCAACGGCCGAAGGTGTGAGCTTCGCAGCATTTTTCGAAGACCCGAAGGTCGTGCGTGGGCGCATCCAGCGCATTGACTTTCTCAAACACCGCGTGATGCTGGAACCGTTGGAGGAGGATCATGGAGCAGATTGAGAAGCTGCGGGTGCTGCTGCCGCACTGGATCGAGCATAACGGCGAGCACGCCGCGGAATTCCGAGACTACGCAGAGCACTCAGGCAAGGCCAAAGACAGCTTGCTGGCTGCCGCGCAGTTGATGGAAGAGGCCAACGCGCGGCTCAGCGAAGCGCTCGATAAACTCGGCGGTCCGCTGGAACACCACCACGCATGAGCAAGCCCATAGCATTTCCCGCTGTTCCGGGCATCAGCTATCGGCCGATTGGTTACATCGAGAACGCCTTCGCGCAACCAACACCGGTGGAACAGATCTGGGCCGTTGAGTCGCAGATCGTGCTCGACCCGGCGCTTGTGGAAGGGCTGCAAGGGCTCGACATCGGGCAGCAGATCGTGGTGGTGTTTCACTGCCATCGTTCCGAGGGTTACGAGCTGACCCAACATCCGCAGGGCGACCGCAGCCGCCCGCGTCGGGGGGTCTTTGCCTTGCGTAGCCCGCGGCGGCCCAACCCGATCGGCATCACCGTCGTTGAGTTGGTCGCTTTGGAGGAAAATGTGTTGCGAGTGCGGGGCCTGGATGCGATCAACGGCAGCCCTGTGCTGGACATCAAGCCAGCCTGACCCGCAGAGAGCGACTCATAGAGAAATCAGATAGACATCGGACAAAGGAAATGTACCTGGGCTTCGTGCTCATTTTGCTCGGGCTGGCTATCGTGCTGGGATCCTTGACCCCGTTCGTCATCATCCCCATCTTCGCCGTCGTGATGGACCGTGTCTTCATCGTGGTCGAAGAGTGGATGTTGGCGGAGAAGTTCGGCCGGGAGTGGGTGGACTATAGGACAAAAGTCAGGCGTTGGGTATAATATGCACAAGTGAGAACGCCGAGGCCGCAGGCTGTCCCGTTGCATCTGCCCGGCACACGGCTCTCGCGACGTCAGGCCGCCGTCCGTTGAAGCCTGAGCACTGGCAATAGACACAGGTTAAACAGGAGGTTACCATGCCGGAACTGAAAGAGGGTTGCGTCAAACCCGCCCGCGGGCCGATCCTGCCCGCACCGCCGCCCCTTCTCGCGGGGGCTACCCCACCACAGGAGGCACCCAAGATGCTCGCACGTGTCGGCAAAGAGGCCATTGATTTCGAAGCTACGGCGTTCGTCGAGGGCGTGGGCTTCCAGCCCGTCAAGCTCTCGGACTATAAGGGCAAGTGGATCGTCCTTTGCTTCTACCCCGGCGACTTCACCTTCGTCTGACCGACGGAACTGGCGGCGGTCGCCGCCATGTACGATGAGTTCAAGGCGTTGGGTGTGGTCGTGCTGTCCCTGAGCACTGACAGCCGGTTCATTCACAAGATGTGGCAAGAGTATGAGCTGTCCAAGATGGTGAAGGGGGGCGTGCCCTTCCCGATGCTGTCTGACGGCGGTGGCAAGATCGGCACGGTCTACGGCGTGTATGACGAAGCGGCCGGCGTGGACATCCGCGGCCGGTTCATCATTGATCCCGATTTCGTGATCCGCGCCATGGAAGTGTTGACGCCCGAGGTCGGCCGCAATCCCAAGGAGCTGATACGGCAGATCAAGGCGTTCCAGCACGTGGTTGCCACGGGCGAAGTGACGCCATCGGGATGGGAGCCGGGGCAGGTAACTCTCAAGCCCGGCCCGGCGCTGGTGGGCCGGGTCTGGGAAGTCTGGAAACCGTAACCGAATCGGACGGCGGCCTGGTTCTGCAAGTGGGCGCCGATGTCGTCATTGACATCGGCGTCGGTTCTTTTGGAGCGTATCAAGCATGAAACTTACCTGCCTGGTTGACAATGCCGTCCAGCCCAGCTCCGGTTTCTGGGGTGAGCACGGCCTGGCCTACCTGGTCGAGACGGCCGGCCAGCAGATCCTCTTTGACACGGGCCAAAGCGGGACCGTGTTGCTGCACAATCTGAACCTGCTCGGCATTGACCCGGCCACGATTGACGCCGTCGCCATCAGCCACGCGCACTACGACCACACCGGCGGCCTGCCGGCGCTCGTACCGTTGCTCCGGCCGGGCATCCCGCTCTTCGCCAACGCCGATCTGTTCCGCGCGCGCTTCTCCCAGCGCGATGGACCGCCGAAGCCCATCGGCGTGCCGCTGAGCCGGAAGGAGCTGGCCGGCCGCTTCACGCTAAAGCTAAGCGCTGCGCCGCAGGAGATTGTGCCGGGGGTCTGGACCACCGGCGCGATCACTGACCGGCCGGAGTTCCAGGGCAGCAGCAAGACGCTCCTGATGGTCGAGGGAGACGAATTAGTCGCTGATGCCTACCGGGACGACATGGCCCTGGTCTTGGTGACTGGTGACCGCCTGGTGCTGCTCTGCGGCTGCTGCCACGCCGG
>MNXL01000082.1 GCA_001871755.1 Anaerolineae bacterium CG2_30_64_16 | reverse complement strand
CCACCTGCCCGGCACTGCGGTCTCCACGCAACCCACGATGGCGTAGTCGTACGCGTCGTCCGAAGCGATCCCCTTTTCCAGCAGGGCCGGGATGATGATCTCGTCGTTCTTCAGGGCCGGCATTCCGAAACCCAGCTTGATGGTGCGTGCACACTCGAGCAGAAACCGGTCGGGCGTGCCGGCGTGGATGCGCGCCGACACGTTGGGTTGGGTCAGCCGGATGTCGCGAATGGTTTCCAGAACCAGATACGAGAGGTCGTTGGTGGCGTCCAACCCGTCAGTCGTTTGCCCGCCCACCGTCACGTTCTGGTAGGTCGGATAGCCGATGCCGAAGCGGGTGTGATCCCAGGGCCGTACCTTGATGATGGAAAAGAGCTTCAGCCAAAGGGACTCCAGGATCTCTTGCGCGGCCTCGCGCGTCAGGCGACCGGCGGCCACGTCAGCCTGATAGTAGGGGTAAAGATACTGGTCGAGGCGGCCCAGCGAGAAGGAATGGCCATTGCTTTCGATCTGGCTGACGAGATGCACGAAGTAGGCCGACTGCACCGCCTCCAGGAAGGTGCGGGCCGGCTGGGCGGGCACGTGGCGACACGTTGCGGCGATGAGGTGGAGCTCCTGCTGTCGCCATTCAGGCACATCAGAGGCCGCGGTCTGCCGTTCCGCCTCCTCAGCGAAGCGCTCGGCGAAATCGATCACTGCCTGCAAACTGATGATGGCGCCCTGCAGGAAGGGCCGCTTCTTGAACTCGCTGGCTTCATACGGCGACAGGCTCCGCAGCGCGGCCTTGGCCTCGGCCAGGACACCCATCAGCCCCACCCGAAGGACTTTCTCGATATCCAGGATGATGTGGCCATCGCCCGAAGTGATCATGCCCCGGCCCGAAATAACCCCGGCCTGTTGCGCCGCGGCCACTTCTTCCGGCATGATCGCCATCACGCGTTCGTTCAGCGTCCGTCCGTGCCAGGCGGGCACAATCTGGTCCAGGATCTGCTCCTTCACAGCCGGGCTGACCTGGAAACGGTCCGCCGACCGGCGCGGGAATTCGTCAATCTCCCTGGCCAGGAAGTCAACCAGATACTCGGGGAACAGGGGCGCGGCGCGCGGCGCGCTCGCCTGGTTGCCGACGATCAATTCGCCTTCGTCAATATAGACGGACATGTGCTCGAGGATGTGGGCCAGGGCTTTGGCCCGCCGCAGCACCACCGGATCCGCGGCATAGCGGGCGTAGGCTTCGGTCACCAGTAGCCCGCGCTCGGCGCACAGGCTGGGCTCGGTGTTGAGCAAGCGCTCGCGCAGCCGCTGCACGCGCGGCGTGCAGCCTGCTGCCGGGCGGTCGGAGGCGCGGGTCGGGGGTTCCAGGGTCGTGATCGCCATGATTCTAATCCTATCTGAAAAGTACCGCAGAGAGCGCGGAGGTTAGATCAAGACATCATCAGGCACAAAGGTCATAAGAAATGACAAGCAACGAGTCGCCTTTGCGGCTGGTTACGCCTCTGCAAACGCCGTCCGCGAGATGATCTCGTTTTGCAATTCGCGGTCCAGCTCGGTGAAATAGGCGCTGTAACCGGCCACGCGCACCACCAGCCCCCGGTAATCCTCGGGGCAAACCTGCGCCTGACGCAGGGTCTCGGCCGAAACCACGTTGAACTGTACGTGCGGTATCTTGAGCCGGCAGAAGCCGCGCAAGAGCAACACGAACTTATCGAGCGCTGCCATCCCGGTGAAGAACGCGGGTAAGAACTTCATGTTCAGGAGCGTGCCGTTGGACGCCAGCTCCAGGTTGAGTTTGCTGACAGAGCGCAGTACGGCCGTGGCGCTTCGGCGGTCGCGCCCTGCGGAGGGAGAAAGCCCCCCGTCGGCCAGCGGCTCGCCAGCGCGACGCCCATCGGGAGTCGCGCCCACATCAGCCCCCATCGGCACGTGGGCCGACACGGTGTAGAAGCCCGGCTGGTAGGGGCCGCCCCGCCGATTGCGATATGGCTCGACCAGCTTGCTGTAACGGTCGCCCCAACGGCGGGCAAACCGATCAACCCGATCATCGTCGTTGCCGTATTTGGGTACCCGGTTGATAAGCCGCTGTCGCAGCAGTTCGCGGCCGGCGAAGTTCGCCTGCAACGCGGCCAACAACTCCCCGGCGCTCAGCCAATGCTCCTCGAACACGGCCTGTTCGATGGCCGCCAGGCTATCCGCCACGTTGGCCACCTGCACGCCCTGCACCCCGGAGAAGTTGTAGCGCGCGCCGCCCGCGGTCACGTCCATCCCGCGCTCGATACAATCCTGGATGACCAGCGAGAGGAACGGTGACGACAGCATCTCAGCGTGCATCGCGTCCACCACATCGCAGCCCTTGACCATCAACGCGACGAAATGGGCCATCTGCGCATCGTAAGCGGCTTCCAGCTCAGCGAGCGAGCCAACCTGATCCAGTCGCGGTGTGGGCAGGCCGATCTGCACCCCGGTCCCCGGATCAGCCCCGCCGAACAGGGTCAGTTCCAGGATGCGCACCATGTTGAACATGGACGCGTCGCTCCAGCCCAGCGCCAGGCCCGGATTCGACAGCTCGACGCAGCCGACCACGGCGTAGTTGCGCGCGTCCTGGGGCACGATGCCCCGCCGGATTTGGCCGGGGATGATGACCTCATCGTTGAATACCTGGGGCATGCCGCTGCCACGGCTGATCACGGCCGCGGCGGCCCGGAGGAAGTCCTGGGGGCTGTCGCGGTGGATCCGGATCGACAGATTGGGCTGCGTCAGGCCCAAATCGGCCTGAGCACGCAGGCACATGTAGCTCAGCGGGTTGGTGGCGTCCTTGCCATCGGCCAGTTGCCCGCCCAACACGACGTTGAACCCGATCGGGAAGCCGGCAAAGTAGCGAGCGCTGGCGCTGCTCCGCAGCAGCACGACCTCGTTGAACTTCAGCCAGAGATACTCCAACCAGGCCTGCGCGGCCGGCAACGTCAAGGCGCCTGACGACAGGTCTGTGGCCAGGTAGGGCAGCAGATATTGGTCGAGCCGGCCGGGGGAGAAGCTGCTGGCGTTGGATTCGATCTGGAGCAGCACGAACAGGAACCAGGTCGCCTGCAGCGCCTCGCGGAAGTCCCGCGCCGGATTTTCCGCCAGCCAGCGGCAGACGCCGGCGATCTCCTGCAGTTCGGCACGGCGCGGCGGCACAGCGTCCACGGCCATCTGCTCGGCCAAATCCGCATAGCGGCGGATGAGGGTGGCGGCCGCGTCGAGCGCGATGAGCGCGGCGTCGTAGAAAATCACCTCTCCCCCAGCCCCTCCCCCTTCGACAAGCTCAGGGCAAGCTCTGTGAGGGGAGGGGAGTTCGTCCCCCCCTTCCCTCGCAGGGAAGGGGGTCGGGGGGTTAGGTTCGTCAAACCGCGCGCGCGCCGCCGCCACCTGCGCCCGCAGACCGCCGATCCCCAGGCGCAGCCAGGTCGGCACGTCCGGCAGGATGTGGCCCTGGGCGTGGTCGGTCTGGTTCAGGCTGAATGCCTTGCCGGCCACGGCCGCGGCCACGGCCGCGGGCACGCGGCCGGCCACCGCCTCCTCCAGCGTGCGGCCGCGCCAATAGGGGAAGACCTCCTCGCGCAGCTCGCGCACGACCTCCGGCGCGACCTGGAAACGATCTTGCGGCCGGGTTGGCAGGATATCCAGCTCGCGGTCGATCCACTCCACCGCGCCCTCGGGCGCGATGACGCCCATGCGGGGCAGCAGCGAGCGATTGCCGACGATCAGCTCGTCATCATGGATCGTGATGCTCATCTGCCCGGCGAGGTCTAGCAGCATGGTCGCGCGGCGGATGGGCATGGGCTGGCCCTCGGTGCACTGGTAGCTACGGGTGGTATAGCGCGCCCGCTCCACGTCTATCTGCCGCGGCGTCTCGCGCAGCCGGCGGCGAATCTCCGCGGTGCGCGCGTCGGGGCAGACCTCGGACCAGCTTTCGGGCGGAAAAGCAAGGGTAGGGTTAGCCCGCAATTCATCCCATTGATTCATGGCAATCCTCAGAATGACTCGCACTGCAACTGCATACGGCCAAATGCCAACGCGTCATCCCCCCACTGTCACCGTCAGCCCCATCCCTCGCAACTCACCGGCCAACGACTCGACCTCTTCGTCCGAGAGGCCGGCCTGGCCCTGCCACGGGTAGGGCCGCGCCAGCGCCGCGTACTTGGCGCGGGCGAGCGTGTGGTAGGGCAGCACGTCCACGCGGGTGATCGCCCCGTCGAGCCCGACCAACATCTCACCCAGCGCCAGTATCTGCTCGACGGTCGCGTTGAAGCCCGGGATCAGCGGCACCCGAATGATGACCGGCGCGCTGCGTGCGGCCAACCGGCGCAGGTTCGCCAGGATGAGCTCGTTGCCGACGCCGGTGTGCGCCCGGTGCGTCGCGTTGTCCACATGCTTGACGTCGAAAAGGACCACGTCCAGGTGCGGGAGCAGGCGTTCCAGCGCGGGCCAGGGGTAGTGGCCGCACGTCTCGATGGCGGTATGGATGCACTCGGCGCAAGCCAGACGCAACAGCGCTTCGGCGAAATCGCCTTGCAGAACCGGCTCGCCACCCGTCAGCGTCATGCCGCCGCCGTCCTCGTAGAAGACCGCGTCGCGCTTGACCTCGGCCAGCACGTCCCCGGCCGTGCGCCGCTCACCGATCCAGCGCACGCCGCCCGCGGGGCACAGCGCGGCCCGCCGGGCGTACTCTGCCCGTGCGTTTTGCTTCCAGTGCTCGTCGGGCTGCGCGTGCCAGCCATCAGGGCACGCGTCTCCCCACTGGCCGCAACGGATGCACTGACTGGCGAACACGGCCAGTTCGGGCGGCCGCTGTTGTGATTCGGGGTTGGAGCACCAACCGCAGCGCAGGGGGCAACCCTTGAAGAAGACATTGGTCCGCAGCCCAGGCCCATCATGGAGGCTGTAGCGCTGGATATCAAAGATGGTGCCTTCGACGCGCTCCAGGCGCAAACGCTCTGACGTCGCTAATTCAAAACAACCATTCATTGCTACCGATCACAAGTCATAGGATGAGTGTGCTCCGATGCCGCCGCAAAAACCTCCGCGGCGGCGCCGATTACGCCGACGTTGTCGCCAAGCGCCCAGGGAGCAAACCGAACCGAGTTCCACAGTTCGGGCTGTGTGTTTTCACGCATACCGGCCATGCAGGCATCCATCAGAAGCGGTCCGATGCGGGTCAGCCCACCGCCCACGACGATCAGTTCGGGATTGAAGAGCTGCACCAGCATGGACAGGCCCACGCCGAAGTAGTAGCCGGCCCGTTGCAACACCTCGCGAGCAACCCGGTCACCCGCGGCCGCAGCCGCGGCCACCTGCTCTCCGCTGATGCGGCGGCCGTCGCACGGCAACATCTCGCCCAACACGGTCTGCTCACCGGCGGCAACCCGTTCGCGGACCATGCGCGCGATGCCGATGCCGCTGGCGTAAGCCATCAGGCAGCCGCGCTTGCCGCAGGTGCACTGCGCGCCGCCGATTTCGACCACGACGTGACTCAGCTCCCCAGCCGAGCCCGTGTGGCCGACGCAGAGCTGGTTGTTGACGATGGCGCCCAGGCCGTAACCGGTGCTAAAGCAGACGTAGCACATATCGCGGGTGCCGCGGCCGGCGCCGAAGCGGTGCTCGCCCACCGCGCACATGTGGGCGTCGTTGTCCAGGATGACGGGCAGCCCTAACCGCGCCGTCAGGATATCGCGCAGCGGCACGTGCGCCCAGTCAGGCAGGTTGGAACTGACCAGGATCGTCCCGGCCGGGCCGTCGATGGCGCCTGCAAAGCCGACCCCCACGCCCAAGATCTCCTGGGGCGGCACGAGATCTCGATCCAACAGGGCGCGATACGTCTCCTCGACGGCTGCGATGACATGTTCCGGACACTGCTCGGAGTGAGCGCACGTCTGATAGGTGGCCAGGACGCGGCCCTCCTGGTCCACGATCCCGGCCGCGATCTTCGTCCCGCCCACGTCGATGCCGATGGCGTACGCATTCATGGGCACTCCCCGCCGTTCTCAGCCCTTGATGGACCCCGCCAACAGGCCGCGGATAAAGTAGCGGCCTAGCAGCAGATAGATCAAGATCGTGGGCAGCGCTGCCACTACCGCACCGGCCATTACCACGTTCCAATCCACCGAAAAGCTGCCGGACAGGTTGTTCAGCGCGACGGTGACCGGCTGCGCCTTGGGGTTGGGCACGATCGTCACGCCGAATAGAAAATCATTCCAGATATTGGTAAACTGGAAGATACAGACCACGACGAATGCGGGCGGTGAAAGCGGCAGGATGATGCGGCGAAAGGTCTGCAGCACGCCGGCGCCGTCGACGCGGGCGGCCTCGATGATCTCAGTCGGGATGTTGGCGAAGTAGTTGCGGAAGATCAGCGTCACCACCGGAAGGCCGTAAATGACGTGCACCAATACCAGGCCCCAGATCTTCCCATAGAGGCCTAGCGCCTGAAGCACGCGAATCAGGGGGATCAGGACACTCTGATAAGGAATGAAAAAGCCAAACAGCAGCAGTGCAAAGATCACATCTGAGCCGCGGAATTTCCACTTCGAGAACAGATAGCCATTGATCGAGCCCAGGAAAGCCGAGATGATCGTCGCCGGGATGACCATGGACAGGCTGTTCCCCATGTTCGGCCGGAGGCGCTGCCACGCCTCGACAAAGCCACCGCCGGTCAGCGTGGTGGGCAGGTTCCACATCGTCGAAAGACTGACGTTCCTCGCCTCCTTCAGGCCAGTTACCACCATCACGTACGCGGGCATAAGAAAAAACAGGGAAGTCACGAACAGCACGAGCAGGATCGTCCACGCTCCCAGCCGGCGCGGTCGGATCCGCTTTCTGGCGTTCAGGGCAGCTTCTGCGCGCATCTCACTCCTCCCGCAACGAACGCGCCAGGTAGGGCACGATCACGGCCGAAACCAGGATCAGCATCACAACTGATGCTGCGGCGCCCAGGTTGTAGCGAGTCGCCTTGAAGGTCTGCTCGAAGACGAAAATGCCGGGCACGTCTGTGGCAAAACCTGGTCCAACGCCCGACATGGCAAAGATCAGGTCGAAGATCTTCAGGGAGACATGCCCCAGGATGATCATGGTGCTGACGGTGATCGGATGCAGCATGGGGATGATCACGTGCCGATAGACCTGCCACTCGCCAGCGCCATCGATACGCGCGGCCTCGCGGACCTCGTTGGGGATCGTGCCCAACCCAGCCAGGTACATGGCCATGGCGAAGCCCGACAATTGCCAGGTTGCTGCGATGACCACCGGAATGATGGCCACGGGGATGCCCAGCTTGATCGGCAGGTTCTGCGCGCCGGGAATCACTCTGGTCAGCAAATCGTTGATCGAGAGCGCAATGGTCGGATCGGTGAGCCAGCCGGGTTTCAAGGGAGCAGCCCCGAAAACGGCCAGCAGTTTGTTGATGCCCAAGACGTTGAAAAGCAGATTGAGGCCCGTCTCCGGGTTGAAGATCCACCGCCAGGCCACACCGGTCACAATGAACGACAGGGCGTACGAAAACAGGAAGACGTTGCGGAAAAACGGCCGGCCGAAGCCAGCGTTTTCAAGTAAGATGGCCAGCAACAGACCACCTCCCACCGCAAACAACAGGAAGAGGACGGTGAAGACCAGGGTGTTGCGCAGGTCAGCCTGGAAGCGCGGCATGGCGAACATCTCGGCATAGAGTGAGAGGAGCGGTTGCTTGACGCTCAGGTTGATCTTCAGCGTGCCCCAGTTGGAGATGGAGACGTAGAAAGTAAGGCAGATAAAAACGTAGACGAAGATGGTGACCGCCAGCAACGACGGGGCCAGAATCACTACCGGCAGCGCACGTTCGAAGGCGAAGTGCCGCCGTCGCGCCGCCGTCCGGCCCAGCCGGGCAGGGTTTTCGCCTTCGAGTGTCGGTTCGGCAACCCTGGTACGGACCATCTTACCCCCAAACACCCCGCGCGAACGCGTGGCTTATCGGCCCGATTATCCAGGAGCGGGCCCGGAGCCCGCCC